>CAZMCG010000010.1:0-19496 GCA_964565105.1 uncultured Candidatus Saccharibacteria bacterium | reverse complement strand
ACTAGGTTCAACAAGTAAGTGCAACACTGTGAGATAATCACGGTATATGAAATATCAACATTTAACCATCGAAGAAAGAGAAAAGATCCAAGAGTTCTTTTGGCAGAAAAAGAGCATTAGGTATATTGCGAAAGAGTTGGGGCGTTCTCCCTCATCAGTCTCCAGAGAGTTCAAGCGTAATTTCCCCAAACAGCACAAAACATATACTCCCAGGCTGGCTCAGAAAAGGGCAGAATTCAAGCGAACACAGAGAGGCAGAGAAGAAAGGTTGAAAACCCCAGCCTTGAGAGAATACGTAGCTATCAAGCTCAAAGACGGCTGGTCTCCAGAACAGATTGCCGCTAAAGCCAAAAAGCTCTCTGGTACTTCAATTAGCCACGAAGCCATATATCAGTACATATACGCTCGGGTGTATCAAGGGGGCCATGGATATCTAATGCCTGGCAGAGAAGACTTGCGTCCATATCTAGCCAGGCGTAGAAAGCGCAGAATGAGGAAAGGAATGCGTAGGCCCCACCGAATTAGATTTGATAGTCTGCCTAGTATTGAGCAAAGACCTGAAGAGGTGAAAGAAAGAGTGAGGCTAGGTCACTGGGAAGATGACTCTATGGTTTACAGTCCAACTTGCCCAGTACGTCTTCGCACTACCAATGAGTTAATCTCTGGTGTTGTTTTCATCTCAAAGACAAGAGATCGTTCCAGTCAGGATGCCAACCGTATTAGTAAAGAAAGGTTGGGCAATTTGCCCCAGAGTACCCTCAAAACCCTAACCAGAGACAGGGGGCCTGAGAACATGGGTTACAAAGAACTAGAAAAAGAACTTGGCCTTTCTTGCTTCTTCGCCCATCCTTACTCTTCTTGGGAGAGAGGAGCCAACGAGAACCTCAATGGCCTGATCAGAAGATTCTTCCCAAAAGGTACAGACTTTCGCACTCTCACAGAGAGTCAGATACGCAGAGTCGAGTATCTACTCAACTCCAGACCAAGGAAACGTCTTGGTTGGAAGAGTCCTTATGAGGTATTCTATGAATTAACAGGTGTTGCACTTGAAAGTTGAATGTACGCTAACTTTGATTGACAGACAATTATATTTATGTCATAAATACTGTGTCAACAGCACATTTATAAACTACTACTTGTAATTTTTAGGACAGCGTTCAGCGGAATATATTTCCCTTGAACGCTGTCCTGAAGACGCCATGAAAAATCGTGGCGGGGACGCAACAGCGGTCAGTCTTGCACTCGTTTTGGGTTAAAGATATGCCGTAGAAAGGAGACACTATGTCTCAACTTACAGAATTCGCTGGACAGGCTATCCGCGCACTACCGGATGATTTTCCTCCGGGCGTGATGCAGTATTGGATTTCCAACCCTCACGCTTTGAGGGAGGCGCTCCGAGGTGCGCTCGCACCGATCTTCCCGACGTGGAGGACAGTCACCCTTGGTACCCACAAGAGCGTGCCTGCGCTCCAGGAGGCGCTTGAGGAGGCAGACTGTGGCGTGAGTAGCTGGGCTTATGCCGTGATAGCTAAACCTACTTTCAAGGTGGCTGACGAGGGGGTAGTTAAGCTCGTCAAGATCTCAGTTGCCGAGCTTGGTTTCTCGGAGAAAGCGGGGCTTGTGAATATTTACGAGCGCGCTGTTGAGTTTGGGCTTGGGCTGAATCCACCCGAGGTCGGGCCGGCGCTCCGGCTTGACTACTTGGACCAGCCACGTGGCGAACGTTTAGTGGTGGCGTCTGAAGTGGTTACTGGCCTGGACTACCACCGGGGCTTGTTCGTCGTTGCGAATACTCGCGTCGGACCATGGCTGGACACGTACCACCGAAGTCCCTATTCCCCTTGGAGTATCGAGTCTACGTTCCTTTTCCAATACAAGTAGGTCTATACATCGAAACCCACCAGCGTTCGCGCTGGTGGGTTTCATTACTTTTAAAACCCGCCCTATACGCAAGAGCAAAAATAAAAGCTATAATAAATTTTATGAAACTAACTTTTCATGGGGCGGCGAAAATGGTGAGCGGCTCCAATTTTCTTTTAGAAGACGGGGAGTCAAAAATTTTAGTGGATTGTGGCCTCCGCCAGTGCCCGCGTTATTGTAATATCCAGAATTTTGATAAGTTTCCGTACGACCCTGCTTCAATTGACGCAGTGCTTTTAACCCACGCGCACATAGACCACATTGGTCGGGTTCCTAAACTCTACAAGCTTGGTTTTCGCGGGAAGATATATTCAACTGCGCCAACTAAAGACTTTGCGAGACATCTTTTAACCGACTCAATGCGAATTCTCGCGCGCGAGGCAAGGGAGCAAAAGGTGGAGCCGATTTATTCTCAAGAGGATATTGATGGCGTGATGGGTTTGTGGGAAGGGGTCGGTTACCACGAGAAGGTTCAGGCGGGCATATTCGAGGCGGAATTTTATGACGCGGGGCACGTTTTGGGGTCGTCATTTATTGTTGTTACCGCGAAAGATGGAAAGAAAGTTGTTTTTTCGGGTGATCTTGGAAACAGCCCTGCGCCTCTAATCCAACCACTTGAGACAATAGAAGACGCGGACTATGTTCTTATTGACTCTACTTACGGAGGGCGTGTGCACGAGGATATTAAAACGAGAAGAGGGACTCTTGAGGACACCATAGAGGAGACTATTAAATCGGGTGGGGTTCTTATGATTCCGGCATTTGCTCTTGAGAGAACTCAGGAGATTTTATTTGATCTTAACGAGCTTGTGGAGAACGGCAGGATTCCGCAGGTCCCTGTTTTTATAGACAGCCCGCTTGCTATTAAGCTCACCGATGTTTACAAAAAATACGCGAAAGACGAAAAATATTTTAACAAAGATGCGATAGCGTTGGGCAACGCGGGGGACGCGATTTTTCATTTTCCGGGTCTTGAGCTGACGCTAAAAACCGAAGAGTCTAAAGCGATAGCAAATGTGCCAGCGCCGAAGGTTATTATCGCGGGGGCGGGGATGTCCAACGGCGGGAGAATTGTGCATCATGAAAAGCGTTATTTAGGAGACCCTAAAAATACGATTCTCTTTGTTGGATATCAGGCAGAGAATTCTTTGGGTAGGCGTATTTTGGACGGGAATAAGAAGGTAAGGATTCATGGACGAGAGATCGCGGTACGCGCGCGAGTTAAGGCAATAGGCGCCTACTCGGCGCACGCGGATCAACCGGCGCTTTTGGAGTGGCTTCGCCCAATGCGCAAAAATCTCAAGAAGGTTTTTATGGTTCATGGGGAAGAAGACCAGATGCAGGCACTTTCCACAAAAATAAGGGACGAAATCGCAGTTGATACAGCTATTCCTTCGGAGGGTGATGAGGTGATACTATGAGAGTAGGAATTAGGAATAAGGAAGTTAGGAAGGTAGAAAAATAAAACATGGAAAATAAAATGTATCCAAAACATAAAATTTGCGTCTCGGGTGCAGCCGAGACTGATCACTGCGGAGACAATGCAATGGCGGTCGCCGAAGAGCTTGGACGCGAGGTTGTGCGCCATAATGCAGTTTTAGTAGAGGGTGCTACAACTGGGTTCCCTCACTGGGCCGCGAAGGGCGCGAAACAAGAGGGAGGTATAGTGGTCGGGTTTTCTCCCGCTACAGGAGAAAGAGAGCATGTGGATTTTTATAAATTACCACTTGATTATCGTGATCTTATTGTCTATACAGGTTTCGGTTATTCTGGCAGGAACCTTATTTTGACGCGCGCCGCGGACGCGGTTATTGTAGGGTGTGGCAGGATAGGAACAGTTAACGAGTTCACCGTCGCGTTTGAGGATGACAAGCCGATTGGGGTTCTCGAGGGTGAGTGGGAAACTGACGAGATTTTTAGGATGCTTATTGAAAAATCCCATAGAGCCGAAGAGCGTAAGGGAAGAATCTTCTTTGAGAAAGATCCCAAGGTGTTACTTGGCAAGCTTATCAAGCTTATAGAAAGTGATAAAAAAAGTGGTCGCCAAGCGGCAAGTTATCGCGTGTAGAGCCCCTGCATTAATTTAAGAAAAGACTTGAAGATACCCTGTATCTTGCATAGACTCAAACCAAAGGAAAGGTCGAACTCTATAAACTACAAACTAGCAACTAAAAACTAGAAACATGGCAGAGGAAAAACCAATCGGGGAAGTTACTCATTTTTACAACAGCCTTGGCGTCGCGATTGTGAAATTTAACAAGAAGATTAAAGTTGGGGAAACCGTGCATTTCAAGGGTACAACGACGGACTTCACTCACAAATTGGACTCTATGCAGTATGACCACAAAGATGTCTCGGAGGCAGTAAAAGGAAAGGAAGTCGGCATTAAGGTTGACGAACGAGTGAGGGAGGGCGACCAGATTTATCCGGTAGCATAGGAGGCCCGCTTTATTAGCGGATCTTTGCGCTTATTACTGTTGAGGTAGTATTTTGTTTTATTCGCGCTGTTTTATATTCTCGGATTTCCTAATTTTATAACATTTGTGGGGATAGTGGGCGGTATGTTTATTGGGGGAGCGTATGCGACAGGGCAGTTTTTATACGGGTTTATTGTGTGCTATTTTTGTATATAGCAGTAGATTAAATCGTTCTTTAGACAAAATATAATATAGAAATGAGGTAGGACAATGAATATAGTAGAGACTTGGGGTGAATCATACGAGGACCCCATCGCGCATTGGATGAGTAAGGCGAGCTGTCTTGGTATGGATGTTGATATTTTTTTTCCTACAAGAGAGGAGCCAACCTATATTGCCATAGCAGTGTGCGACGAATGTGTAGTTCGGACGGAGTGCTTTGATTTCTCAATTGAGGGTGGGGAGCAGTTTGGTGTTTGGGGTGGCAAATCCGAATCGGAGCGAAGAGAGACTAAGAGAAGAATGCAGCTTTTATTTAGCATCACGCGTTAAAAGTTTTACTAGTTGTAACTAAGGCCCGCCCCATAGGGGCGGGCCTCTAACTTTTTAACTCGCAAAACTTTTTAGAATAATTTAGTTTGTTAGATAGCTTGATAGCTCGTTAGCTCATTAGTTAATTAACCGGTTAGCTTGGTTAGCCACAAAGCATAGGGTTACCCTTCGTAACATAACTTGATAGTTTTTTTACTCCTCTAGATATTCGTCGAATTTTGTAAGCGCGACCGGGAGCTTAGCAAAGCTCTTTTTCAAATCATTAAGAACTGTAGTAGAGCGCAGCGCCGCAGCGGGGTGATATAGGGGGATTATTAATCTCTTGTTCCACCAAAAAAGCTTTCCTTGGTCGCGCGAGATTTTCGCGGCGGGTAAGAAATAATTCATTGCGAACCTTCCGAGTGGCGCAATAATTTTTGGATTTATAAGTTCAATTTGCTGCGAAAGGTATTTTGCATATGCAGTAATCTCTTCGGGAGTAGGATCGCGGTTGTCCGGTGGACGACGTTTTATAATATTTGTTATATACACATCGTCTCTTTCCCAATCAATGGTTATTAGTAGTTTATTTAATAGTTTTCCGGCTTGCCCTACAAAGGGTCTTCCTTCCCTATCTTCATAAAACCCCGGCGCCTCACCTATAAAGAGAACTTCCGCCTTTGGATTTCCCTCCCCAAAAACCAAATTAGCCCCTATCAGGGGAAGTGAATTATCTTTTGCGATATTTTCTTCTAACTCTTCTAGAGTCTCAACATTTTTTCCCATTACTTTTATTATAAATGCGAACGAGAAGAAAGTGAAAAACGTGTTTTCCATTTTCTTGGAGTGAGCTATTTACGGGGAGGAATGAAGAATGAAATAAGAATTCACGATTTTTATTTCTTCTAAATGACGAACCCGCAAGGAGCAATAGCTCCGCCACATCGATGCAGTCGATATGGGCGCCTAGCGATATAGCAAGGTTGCGGAAATGAGTTATACTTGAATTAATGATGACATTTCCAGTATACATTATTGTGCGATTTATAAGTCGCATATTCTCCTTTTTAGAGCATTGGTACATTGGGACCTTTCGCTTTTTAGTGTCTGTCGCGCTTGGTGCTTTAGGTAGCCTTGATAGAACTTTTGCAATTAAAATTACCCTCCGTCATTTTTTTGAGCCTCTTTACCGAGATAAAACTTTTATCGGATATATATTGGGTGTGGTTTTTAGAACATTTCGTGTTTTAATAGGGCTTTTTGTTTACGCGATTTTGCTTTTTATTATTTTTGCCATGTATATTCTCTGGGCGCTTGTTTTACCATACGTCGTTTATAGATTACTTGGGGGCGCTTTTTAAATGTTTAAAATTATAAGAGCTAAGGAGGGGGTCAACACACCCTATGTTTATAATCCTCTTTTTGAGATGGGCTATACCTCAAGACTTGTTTTGCAAATCTTTTTAAACACTTGGATTGTTGTACACATTGCCCTTACGATAACTGCCCTTTTAACTGATGTTCAGTGGATTTTTTGGGCTGGAGTGTTGAGCGCCTTATATCTTGTTGATCGTGGTTTGCATTATAATAGTGCCACTCGTAATCTCTCTTCGCACGACGCGCAAAACGTCGCACTTTTTGTAACCCCAAGGGCTAACAGGGCTATAATCTTAGCCCTAAACCGCTCAGTCATTGTTGGTGGTAGTTTTTTTCTGAATTTCACAAAGGTACTTTTGGATTATTCGCGAACCCAAGAGATGCTGGATAGTTTGGGGGTTAAGAAAGATGAGTTCGCTGGTAGATTAGATGAGGTTTTAGGGAAATTCAGCGAGAGTAAGTTTGATAAAACGCGGCTCTTAGCGGAGATTGAGCACACACTACTTGCCTCCCGTGCTACTAAAGATAAGCATGATAAATACATAGACCACGCAGACTTATTTGTTGCACTTGGCTCTGTTGGCGACAATAATATCAATGCACTCTTTGACCTTTTTGAAATACGCGCGGACGACTTGGGGCATGTTGCGCTTTTTAATCGCTTACAACGGGCGCTAAGGTTTGGTACTTTGAAAAATATAATAAAGTCTTTATTTAGATTCAAGCATGGTGGGCATCGTGTTATGAACCGAGCGTGGACGGCACGTCCCACACCACTACTTGATATGTTTAGTGCTGATCTTACCGACCTTGCGCGAAAGCGACGCGTTGGCTTTATGGTGGGGCACAAGAGTGCCTATGGGCGACTTATAGATGTTCTTTCGCGCCCGACAACTCCGAACGCAATTTTGGTAGGCGAGGCTGGAATAGGTAAACGTACAGTTGTGGAACACTTGGCACTTATGATTATAAAAGACAAGGCGCCAAAGAAGCTCCTTGATAAAAGGGTTGTTTTACTTGATATAGGCAGTGTTATCTCCGGAGCGGATCAGGGTAAATTACAAGGAAGAATGCGGGGAATATTAGAAGAGATACACCGCGCTGGGAACATAATTTTATTTATTCCCGACATACATAATCTTTTAAAAACAAGTGGGGAGGGCGAACTTTCAATTGCGGGAAATATCCTGCCGACTATTTCTATGCATGGCGCACCAATTATTGGATCTTCTGTACCTCGTGAATTTAGGCAGTTTATTGAGCCCGACGACCAGTTTCGAGAGGAATTTGATATAATCCGTATGGAGGAGGTCTCCCACGAGCAGGCAAAAAGAATACTTACATATAAAAGCGCGCTTCTTGAGCGTGAATATAAAGTAAAAATTACCTATGTAGCAGTGAAGAAGGCGGTTGATCTTGCATTGGGTTATTTTAGAGATAAACCACTTCCATTATCAGCGGAGAGTCTTCTTAAGGAGACAGTTGCGCATATAAGCAATAAGGGAGAGAGTGTTGTTACGGGTGACGACATTACTATGATCGCGGAGGAACGAACACATAGCCCGATTGGTGAGGTTGGGGTGGTTGAGGCTGTAGAGCTTTTACATCTTGAGGAGAAGATTCATATGCGCCTCGTTAACCAAAATGAGGCCGTAAGTGCAGTTTCAGGTGCACTAAGAGCCCATAGGAGCGGACTTGCGCGGAAGGGTGCCCCGATTGGTGTGTTTCTTTTTGTAGGGCCTACGGGTGTGGGTAAAACAGAGCTTGCGAAGATTCTTGCCGAGACGCAGTTCGGGGGTGAGGGTTTAATGGCAAGGTTTGATATGTCCGAATATCAAGATAAAGAGAGTATATATAGGCTTATAGGCTCCACTGATGGCAAAATCTCTGGCGCGCTTACTGATGCTGTTCGCGAGCGACCATACAGGCTTATACTTTTAGATGAATTTGAAAAAGCACACAGGGATATTTTAGAGCTTTTTCTCCAGGTATTTGATGATGGCAGATTAACGGACAGTCTTGGTAGAACCGTGCATTTTGAAAACACTATAATTATTGCTACCTCAAATGCCGAGGCAAATTTTATAAAAAAGAGTATTGATGAGGGTCGGCATATGTCGGATATTAAGATAGAGCTTGATGATAAATTGGCAACGTACTTTAGCCCCGAACTTTTAAATCGTTTCACAGAAGTTGTGCTTTTCAAGAGTCTCTCTAAGGAAGATATAAGAGAAATTACTCATTTTCATATTACTTCTATTATAAAGCAATTGGATAATACGCGTGGGGTGAAGTTGACTGTAGGAGATGATGTTATAGAGTTTCTAGCACGGCTCGGATATGGCCCCGTTTTTGGTGCGCGACCGTTAGAAAGAGTTATAAGGGAAAAGCTAAGAGCGCGACTATCGGAGAAAATCCTTTTAGGGGGTTTAAGGCGCGGAGATAGGGTGGTCGCTCAATTAAAAAATAATGCAATAGAAATACATGAAATTTAAAAGAATACTAAAGGGTCCAAAAGTAAACCGCGTCGTAAAATATTTTGTATTTGCAGATCTTTTGTTTTTCGCGGGACTTGGGTTTATCGCACCTATTTTTTCTATCTTCATTATAGAAGATATAGAGGGTGCTACCCTTCTTGTAGTAGGAATAAGTGCCGCTATTTATTGGGTAGCGCGTTCTTTAGTACAACCCATTATTGCGAATGTAATAGATAAAAAAAAGGGGGAAAAAGACGACTTATATGTACTTATATTAGGGCTTGCGCTCACTGGCGTAGTTTTGCCCATATTCGCATTTATAGAAACAATCACGCATCTCTATATTTTGCAAATTTTTCACGGCGTAGCATTCGGGATGTATAGCACATCATGGTTAGTTATTTTTTCAAGGCACCTTGATAAAAAGCGACAGGCGTTTGACTGGTCATTGGACAATGCGGCTGTCGGCCTTGCAATCGCTTTTACGAGCCTTGTAGGTGGTTGGCTTGCTGGTAGTTTTGGATTTGATGTAGCATTTATAATTGGTGGCGTTTTGGCTATTGCTTCGGCGTTTGTTATTTTTCTTGTGCCGGATTTAATTTTGCCTCAACCACATAAAAGTATATTGGGTACAAAGTCGCACAAGCACAGATTGCCGATAATACACTAAAAAGATGAACAACGACGAGGTCTCAAAAATTTTATTTGAGATAAGTGAATATCTTGAGATGAAAGAGGGATCGACTTTTGGCTCGCGCGCGTATAAGAAGGCTGCGGGAGTCATAGGTGATCTTGAGGATGACTTGGGGGGTATTTATGAGCGCGAGGGACCCCGGGGACTGAAAGATATTCCTGGAGTTGGAGTTTCTATAGCAGAGAAAATTGAGGAGTTTTTGTCTACTGGCAAACTAAAATATTACGAGTCCTTAAAGAAAGAGACGCCAATCAAGCTTGACGAGCTTTCCCGTATAGAGGGACTTGGCCCCAAGGGTATAAAAAAACTTTATGAGAGTCTTGGGATTAGAGATCTTGACGATCTAGAAAAGGCTGCGAAAGGAGGAAAGATTCGTAACCTTGAAGATTTTGGGGAAAAGTCTGAGCAAAATATTCTCCAAGGAATAGAGTTTGTCAGAAAAAATAGTGGAAGAGTGATATTCGGACACATTATGCCCACAGCGGAGATGTTAAAAGAGCGTTTGAGTGCTATTCCGGGGACTACAAAAGTTGTAATTGCGGGTTCTTATAGGCGCAAGAAAGAGACCATTGGAGACCTTGATATATTAGTTATTTCAAAAAACCCAGAAAATATTATGACTTATTTTATAAACCAAAAAGAGGTTGACCGTGTTTTAGCGTATGGCACTACAAAATCTTCAATACGCCTTTCTTCTGGTATTGATGTTGATTTACGGGTTGTCTCCAAAGAGTCATATGGCGCCGCGCTTACTTATTTTACGGGCTCAAAGGCGCACAATGTGGCGATGCGTAAGATCGCGCAAGGGAAGGGCATGAAGCTCAATGAGTACGGTCTGTATTCTAAAAAAGGTGGGAAAGAGGAGGTGGTCGCGAGGGAATCTGAAGAAGAAATTTATGAAGCGCTCGGCTTGCAATATGTGGAACCAGAGATGCGAGAGGATATGGGTGAAATGGGCTTGGCAAAAAAGGGAACACTTCCAAAACTTATAAATTATGGTGAGGTTATGGGGGACTTACAGACTCAATCTGACTGGACGGACGGTGCGCATTCAATAGAGGAGTTGGCAAGAGCGGCTATAAAGTTCGGTCTGAAATATTTTGCGGTGACAGATCATACAAAACGGCTTACTATTGCAAACGGACTTGATGAAAAGCGTCTTAAAAAACAAATGGCCTATATTGATAAACTTAACAAAAAATTCAAAGGAAAAATTACCCTTTTAAAGGGTAGTGAGTGTGATATTTTAAGGGATGGGACCCTTGATATCTCTGATGATGTTTTGGCTAAACTTGATGTTGTGGGAGTTGCGGTTCATACAAACTTTAATTTGTCACGAGAAGAGCAGACCGCGCGCATTATTCGCGCTATTGAAAATCCTAATGCAGATATACTTTTTCATCCTACGGGCCGTTTAATTAACAAACGCAAAGCGTATGATTTGGATATTGATAAAATTATAGGGGTTGCAAAGCGCACTGGTACGGTGTTAGAAATAAACGGATCACCAGAGAGACTTGATTTAAAGGATGAGTATATACGGAAGTGTATTGAGGCGCGTGTAAGAATGAGTATAAGCTCTGACGCACACGCAACAGGGCACTTTGCGTTTATTAACTTTGGAGTCTCGCAGGCGAGGCGTGGCTGGGCGAAAAGAGAAGACATTATAAATGCGTGGCCCATGGGCACTTGTTTAACGAAATTAAAAAATGGCTAAAGAAATTGCAGCGGGATTTATAGTGTATAGAAGGGCTGAGGGCGGCCTTAAGTTTTTATTGCTTTACGACAGAGGTCGTGATTGGAATTTCCCCAGAGGTAAGTTGGTCGCTCAGGAGAAAAGTTTTTTGGGTGCTATTCGCGAAACAGAGGAAGAAACTGGTCTCGGGAGGAAAGATTTGCGTATTAAGAGGAGATTTCGCGCCTATGAAAGATTTACTTTTTTAAGCAGAGATAAAGAGAAAATTTATAAAACTATAATTTTTTATCTTGCAGAGACAAATAAAAAACAAATCAAATTATCACACGAACACGACGGCTTTGGGTGGTTTTTATATAAAGACGCCACCAAGATGCTTTCTTCGTATAAAGAGCGAGGAGCGGTTTTAAAGAAGGCAAATAGTTTTATTTTGCAACTTGAGGACTCTTCTTATCGTAAGCTTCATCCAAATCAGACTCATCAGGGCTCTTCTCGGAATAAACGGAGACACTCGAGACAATCTCACCGAAAACCTTAGGCTCATTCTCCGCAAGGTCAGCGAGTATCTTCCTATCAAGAGCAATATTTTTCTTCTTCAATCTGTTAATTAACGCACTATAAGTTGTGCCGTTCTCTCTAGCGGCGGCGTTTATTTTTATTTGCCACAGGCGACGAAAGTCACGCTTTTTATTTCTTCGGTCTCTGTATTGGTAAGTCCACGCGTGTAAAAGAGCTTCTTTCGCTGCGCGTTCTTTTGATTTTCGGCCCCAGCGATATCCTTTTGTGTGCTTTAGGACCCTTGTTCTTTTTTTGCGGGATGTAACACCGCGTTTTACACGTGCCATATTAGTTTAATTTACTTGCGATGGCTTTTCTGTCCACGCTACTTACTTCCAACTCACCACTTCTGCGCCTTATAACTTGTCGTCTTTTATCGGCACGTGCATGGCCCTGACCCTGTATGCGTCGCATAAGTTTCCCGGTCCCAGTAACCTTAATTCTTTTTCTATAACTTTTCTTTGCCATTGTAGTTCTCGTGTCTGTAGCTGATTTGTATTCTTTGCGCACGACTTGTGTGTCATATGTAGTCAATGTAAAGCGTGGAGTATTGTAATACATACTCGAAAGTTTTTCAACTGTCGAGGAGTTCGAGGCGTTGGAGTTGTTGGATGCTGGAGTTGTTGGAGGCAAAAACTGCCAACAAATCTAACAAGTCGCCGAAGGCAATGGCCCAACGCATCGAACAAGCTAAGGGCGGTCCGACAATTCGAACACACCCAGAGTGAGCTTCACTCTGGCCTTATCTGCACTAAAAGCCCCCTGCCACCACGCTTTACATTACTTGTTACTTTGTGGGGAGTCTCTATCGTTTCCATAAATTCAGCGAGTTTATTATCCGCCCACTCGCGCTTTCCTTTTTCGCGCCCCTTCATAACAAGTTGAATTTCAACACGATGGCCAGCTTTTAGAAATTCCTCAAGTTTTTTAAGGCGGATTGACAAGTCGTTTTTTTGTGAGCGTACAGTTATTTGGATACGCTTCATATCAGGAGCCTTTTTTCGTTCTTTTTTTAGCCTTTTCGCTTCTTCGTATCTGAATTTATCATAGTTGATTATCCTTGCGACAGGAGGACTAGCTTTTGGGGTTATAAGAATAAGGTCCATCCCCTGCTCCTCTGCTTTTCTAATTGCTTTTTCTAGTGAAAAAACGCCAAGATTTTCACCAGCGTTATCTAATACACGAAGCTCTTTTTCCTTTATTTGTTTGTTTATTTGGATATCTTTGATGGTGTTACCATATCATATGTGGAGGCAAGAATAAAGTAACTACAGGTGGAGTAATCGATATTTACTGAGTATTATTTTGATATTTTACAGAATACTTAGAACAATATTGTGTAGAGGCTGGACTTATAGATAATCGCAGACTATTGGGCTACCCATTCACCCTTAAGTTTTTCTAGGGTTTTGCTATTTTCAAGTGTAAACTTTCCAACTCTCGTTCGTGTTAATTCCTCTAGATATGCGCCGACCCCAAGCGTGATGCCGATGTCTTGCGCAAGGGATCTTATGTATGTTCCAGACGAGACAACCGTGCGGATCTTTATTTCTGGTAAGTTCGTGCTCATAAGTTCTATCTCCATTATATTAACTGTTCTTTTTTTTAGACTTATCTCCTCTCCTCTCCTTGCGCGCTTGTAGGCTCGAGTGCCATCTATTTTTATTGCTGAGTATATGGGTGGGATTTGTTCAATTTCACCTTCAAATTTTTTAAGGGTTTCTTTTATTTTATTTTCAGTTATATTATTATCTATTTTTCCTGAGGTGGTTATTTCACCCTCAGGATCACCTGTTGTACTTGTCTTTCCAAGGACAAGTGTAGCTTCATATTCTTTATCGGTATTTTTTAATATCTTATCTAGCTTTTTTGTGAATTCGCGTGAGACTCCAATAATTAAAACTCCAGTCGCAAATGGATCAAGTGTCCCGCCATGACCCACGCGCCTGACGCCTGTTATAGACCGAATTTCGTCTACAACATCGTGAGATGTCATTCCCGCCGGTTTGTTTATATTTAAGATCATGTGTTTATGCCTTTTATTCCCTGCGTTAATTGCTGTATCGGCTTTTCTCCGCTCCAAATAAGGCTTCCTAAATATGCGAACATCGCCCCGAGGATAATTACGATAAGGGGCATTTCAAGTTGTTGGAGCACAAGGGTGGCGCTACCCATCATAAATGTCGCAAGGAGGATGGGCGCCAACTTACCCTTAACGGAGAAGAAGCTTATGCGACGCATACTAATCCAAATGAGACTATTTACTATTATTTGTGTAATAAGACTTGCCCACGCAGCGCCTGATATCCCCAATCGGGGTATAAGAAGTAAGTTTAGCGTGATATTTAATATAGTACCCGCAATCCAAAGTGGAACCAGTGCTTTTTGCTTGTTGTGCGCGAAAATGCTGTGTATAAGAAGGCTCGCGGGAAATGCGACAAGAACAGTAAACGCAAGGATACGGAGCGAGCCAGTCGCTAATATATACTCCTGTCCGTAAAGTAACGTTACAAGCCTATTAGCTGTAAGTGCGATACCGAGTGCAATTGGAAAGGCTGCTATTAGGATCAAAAACATACCCCGCTCTAAGACCTCACGAAATGCTCGTTCGTTTTTCTTTGCGAACCTTGAGAGCGCTGGGAAAAAACTACCCACAACGAGTGTCGGGAGTACATAGAGTAGGGTTATTGGCCTTTGAGCTGCAGCATAATATCCGACTTCCTCTGCGCCATGGAACCACCCGATCATAACGGTGTCTATATTTAAGAGAAGCGCGCTGAAGGCCGCCGCAATAGAAAGTGGCCATGCAGCTTTTATCATTGGCATTATTAGTTTTTTATTAAACGCCCTTATCAACTGTTTTATATCAGCCCTCAACCACCACATTGTTATTAAAAGCCCCGCGCCGGCACCTACCGCGTATGCCGCGCCAAGCGATTCCGGGGTACCTATTAACATAAGTGCCGCGAACCCCCCTACTACTATAATGGATTGGGTTATAATGTTGACTAGTGCTTCCTTTTCCATTTTTTCCTCTGCGCGGAAAAGAGATGTCCCGAATCTTCTAAATGAGTCAAAAATAAATAGAAGACTTATAAATACAATAAGTGTTGCTGAAATTGGGATTGCGGTAAATTGAGGCGCCAAGAGAATTATTCCAATGCCTGTTATCGCAAGGAATATTTTTATTATAAAAGCGGTTGAGAAGTATTCCGCTCGTTTTTCCGGGTTTTTTGAGACCTCACGAATAACGAAGGAGCTTATGCCTATGTCGGAAAATATTGTAAGCACTGCGGCTAGGCTTGCTAGGTATGAAAATGTTCCCCAACCAGCAGCGCCCAGGATCCTTGCGGCATATATAATAACGGCGACGCGTAAGAGGCGCCCTATTACCTCACTTACCGTAAGCCAAAATGTATTTTTTGCGATGGTTTGAGTGACGCTCTTGTTACGAAGAAACGTCTCTTTAAAGCGATGCAGAAGCTCAGCTAGTGTATTGTTCATCTTTTATAGTATACTTGCATAATAAAAGAAGCGTAGGCTTTATGAAAAAGAAAGGCAAGAAATTTAAAGTTTGTAAAACCCCACTCATTATTACAAGTGTTGCTGTGGTTTGTGTGGCGGTAATCATTATCGCCATAACAGTTTTTTTACCACGCGCTATCTCTAGCTCTGGTTATACTGCTGTCCACCTAGAGGGTGGGGAGGTATATTTTGGAAAACTTTCGCGTTTTCCGCGTCTTACTCTTTCTGATGTACACACAATCCAGGTGATCCCTGACCCTAAGGGCATCAACGACTCTACGGTCCTTATAGTCCCGTTTAATTCTGCGATTTGGGGTCCCGAGAGGTTATATTTAAATCGTGATAAAATCCTTTATATAAGTGAAGTTTCTGAGGATAGTCAAGTTATGCGGGGGATAAGACAAATAGAAGCAAATTAAGAGGCACAGTGAAGGGGTGTAAACGCAGAGTTATAGCCCAGCCCCCTTGGGGTGTGTGGGAATTATATTCCCTCTGCGAAAGATGAGATACATAGATAACACATCGGTGTTTACACATGATCCCATCAAAAAGAGTACAAAATAGAGCAGGGAGACGGTATGGTGTCAGTGTGTCATATACACACATCATGTAAGGTGCCTCCATATTGACCCACAGAATCTCGCCACCCAACAAACCATTCAAGGTCCGGCCTTGTAAGAGAAGGCAGCAAAAACCGCATAACGACTTCGTAAGTCGTTAGATAAAGTTGTTAGAATTGCGCGGAATAAAATCATAACTACACAAATATCCTCACGACCGTGAGAATATTTGTGTTATATACAGAGTGCCTGATCAAAATAAGAGAGACCTGTTAAGAGACCCAGCTACAACTTGATTGTTTAGAGACTTTCTTTAGCCACCTCTATATATTTGGTGAACGAATTGGTAGTTTTATTTACTAATTTTGATGGTCTGGTTTTATTTTTATCCAGATATGCTTTTACTATTATGTTTCCCAGGGTGTAACCGAAGTATTTTGGATAGGCACCTTCTCCAAAGAACCACCCAAAGTAGTTATAATTTTTGCTATTTAACTCTTTCTTGAGATCATTAAATCCATTTAATATGACTTTTTTATTCAAATCCTTTTTGTGCGTAATAAGTTCCTTGTCGGGATTAATTTCTTTCTCGAATTGATCTGCTAATCCTTCAGATATTACGGTATCAAAGAGTGTTTTGGGGAAACCGAACTTTCTCTGTCTCATTGCATGATGCATCTCGTGGCAGATGGTTAAATACAAAACTTCAGGGTCCAATTTACGCTTGGCATCTACAGGGATATCAATAAGGTGAAACGTCGGCGTTGACCCGCCGATGCCTGTCTCAGGCATAACGTATGTGGGGTTGTGATAGATAATGACATCAACATCGCTGACGGAAATAAGTTTACTGCAGGTCTTAACGGCCCTGTTGTATGCCTTGCGAATCGTAAGAATTTTGCTGGGGCTAAAAGTTTTACCTGCGTCTAGTATGTGGAGTTTTATCATATTAATAAACTACTTCCTCATTTTAATTATTAAAAATTTTGGTGTGTCCGATACCCTATTGACTTACGTCAACTGGGTATCGGACACACCCTCGTGTAGATGGAGCGTAGAGGTGTTACCCCTACGTTTTGCTTTTTCCGCACTTGCCGTCCGAAGACCTGCCAGTGCAACCACCAGAACAGTTACCTCCACCCCTCCCAGCACCAATCTCGTGACGGAGCGATGACTTTTCGGGGTTTAGGATTTTGAGAGTCTTGGTCATTTGGCCTCCAGTCTTAGTATCTGACTCATGCCAGATAGTGTGGGAAAGGTACTTTGCGCTGGTCTACCACCTCCTTTAGTAGATGATGAGCCATGTGATCTCGTCCATAGCCGAAATTAATCGGCACCAGTCTGTCCGAGATTGCTCTCACCACGTGGAGTGGTGAATCCTTTGGAGTCAAAGTAACGAAAACCGTGTCGTATTGACTTGGGAGATCGCTACACCCGACCCGAGGGATACCATTAACATACTCTCCGACGAACAAATAGGCAAGTTCATTGGAGTAGTCGTTGTGGTGGTAAAGCGCACCGTGGTCCTCGGGTGAATCCACCTTTTCGGGGTGAACTCTCTTTCGTTTTCTGTCTCGGTTTACTGAGAGCCCAACTTCCATTTCATGGAACGCCTTCGACACAGTCGAGTCGAAACTTGAGCTGGATGCAGCTGAGCCATGAGACATATACGGACGTCCGTTATCAGACCTTGCGAACGCACTGACGATAGCCACGCCTGAGCGGGAAAAGTCGACGACGTCAATCCTCCAGCCGAGACCTCCCCAGTATTTCACCCGCTTGCGCCAGTAGAGGGGAAGAAGCTCGGTGGGAATCTTATCAGGCGTCTCCTTGAGAAGCCAATTCCTGATGATTGCATCGCGTTCGATCAGCTCATGCAACGCCCGAAGCTTTGCTTCCTCGAGCGAAGTGTGAGCTGCTACACCGTTCGAGTGCGCGCTGTAGCAGTTCTTGCGACCGAGATCCCTCTCTGCAGAGAATGGGTAGAAGACCATATCGGCGGGCACGTAAACAGTATCCCCCGATGCTGATTCTCCTACGACCCATTGCCACTCCGTATTGGGTGAGAACGCCTCGAACCCGAGTCGTTCCAGTTGGGATTCAGTAAATGGGACGTACCGGTTAGGGTCCACCCAATCTGAATCCAACTCGATGGCCGAGCTCACGATATCGACGTATGGTTGACCACAGATATACCTCTCATACGCCTCGGCTATTGCCTTGATCGTCGCAAGGTCAGAAGACTCACTTGTACCAAGAGCAAGCCTTCCCCGATATGTCTCCTTGGCCTTCTGGTGTGCCCCTGGCTTGTAATGTGCCAGGGCTGTGTGGAACGGGGGCTGCCTGTTGCCCTCCTTGATTACTGTGTATACCCAATTGACGGGCTTAGATCTGCCCACAATCTGCTCTTCTAGGAGGTTACGTGTAGCGGAGGCATTACTGACCTTCTCATCACGATTAACCTTCCCCAAAGCGATGCAGATTACGGGAACTTCGTCTCGAGCATCCAAATTCAGTAGTGCAGTTAGGTCGTCGTCGCGGAACCCTCCATATTCAAGAGTGGCCACCTCGGCGTCAACTGCTGCCAGCATTACGTTCTGCGCGACGTGACCCGCTTCGATCATTGAGTAGCGATATCCCCTGTTCGAGTACTTGCCACTCTGCCTTTGCAGGTCTGCGCTAATTACGATTACGCCGCTTGATCTGTGAATCAGATTCTCGCTGTCGAGAGCGAAGATCAGTTGCAGCTCGTCGTACTCCTTATCGAATGCTATGAGACCGGGCTGTTTCGGATCGTACTGGTACAGACCCTCTTCGAGCTCGGTAGAGCCTTTTATCACTATCAGATAGACACTCGGTGGATACAAAGCACCGCCCGAGGGGACGGGTGCCAGGGCTGTCTCGTACGCGCTCCTTAGCAGATAAGAGTACACCTTAAGGCTCAACGGTTGGCCATCGAAGTTCCTGCAAGAGAATCTCTTCTCAAGCATTTTCGTGAAGGTTGTGTCGAGGGTTGGTAAATCCAAACGCTCTCCTGCAATAGGTCCAACTCTGGGCGACAACCGATGCGCTTCTATCTCTGCATCGGTCAGCGCGTGGTAGTAGGGCATGGGATTGCTTGAGAGACTATGTATGAATTTCCCGAACTTTCGACTGTCGATCACGATGCCAAGCGTGAACAGATCGTCGATAATGTCACGGATTATCTCCACCGAGTTTTCGGTGTTCAGAGCACGGATGCTCTTGATGATCTCAGGTACTTGGTTTCTGCCATCGCAAAGTCTGATGATCTTTGGGATGACGTCCTTGAGTTCGCTGATCAAGATCAGCTCTGAATGGGTTTTGGACTCGATGGATCCATCGTCAGTGATGAATGAGCTCGCAACCAGGATAGGTTGGCGTTCCATACTTTTCTCCTTGCTACTATTGTGTTGGGAAAGAACTTGATTCTTGGATACCATATACTGTAGCTCCAGTCAATTTCTGTTGGGGTACATTCAACCTTGGAGTGTAATACCTTGAAATTCATAACAAGACTGGCCTGTTAAGAAAAATCCTCGTTTTCTTTGACAACCCCCAACTTTTATGTTACATCTATTGTAGATAGTATGTGAATCTCACATACTAAACACAATCAGGCTACACACAGCCTGATATGTACCTAAACATTTTAATAATATCTGAATAGAAGTTGAGGTGAATTTTTTGAGTAGAAACGAATAAACAAAACAAGACAGAACA
>CAZMCG010000009.1:0-21010 GCA_964565105.1 uncultured Candidatus Saccharibacteria bacterium | reverse complement strand
AATCTAAGTAAAAAAGTAAAACGTCGAGTGAGTATTATAAAAAGTTGTAACCTGGTCGATTACTTACAGAAGATGTTTAATTCAAGGTCCGACCTTGAATTAATGATGGTTGGTTGCGACGACTTTGCGCCCACGGCGATGGTGGGTGCACAACATTACATCAACTCAATCGTTTGGCAACTCGCCCAGCCTCTACTACGTATTCCGCGTAGCTTCCCTGCTGTACAAGCCCGTCAGACAGAATGTATGTGTCGGTGGCATGGAACCGCTGAAGGAAGTACCGATCGTGCGACACAAGCATAATCGTACCCTCATAGTGCCGAACCGCTTCCTCAAGAGCTTCGAGCGCCTCAAGATCGAGGTGGTTCGTCGGCTCATCTAAGAGAAGCACGTTCACCGAAAGCGCAGAGAATAGCGCAAAGAGAAGCCTTGCCCTCCCACCTGGCGAGAGAACCGAAATCCCCTTGTCAATCTCAGACGCATCGAAACCGAACTTCGTAACAAGAGTGTATGCCCCTTGGACTGTGATACCCGCCCGCCTCGTGAGGAAGTCCTTGATACTTTCCTCGCGAGGTAAGTTGTCATGCTCTTGGGTGAGATTGCCCACAACGAGCGCGTTCCCGACAGTAACCTCACCCTCGAGAGGACGAAGATCACCGCTTATGGTCCAAAGAAGCGTCGACTTGCCAGAACCGTTAAGCCCGAGTATTAAAATCCGACTTCCGTATGCAATGGTATCTGAGATAGGTCCGATGCGGAATCCGTTGTCAGCATAACCGCCAACGGTGTCCTTGAAAACAATGTCTCTTGATCCCTTCGGCTTTGTGGGCCGAATACGAATCCGAAATATATCTCTCTCAATCGGCTTCTCCACCGTGTCCATCTGCTCGATGCGCTTCTCGATTACCTTCGCGCCTTTACCGGATGCGCCAGCCCGATTACGCTTAAACCCGCGAGCGAACTTATCGTTATCACTACCAATAAAGCGAGAGCCCCGAACGGACTTGACCCGCATATCTCTTGCTCGCTCCGCGAGTCGTCCGATCTCCTCTTTTTGCGCTTCGTGTTCTGCCAGCTGCCGCGCGCGATCCTTCTCTTTCCTCACGAGGTATTCGGAATACCGGCCACTTGTGACGCTGAGCGTCCGGGCGTGCCAGTCAATCTCAAAGATCTTCCTTACTACTCGGTCGAGAAAAAGACGGTCATGCGACACGATAATGCAGGCCATGTCACTTTGCATAAGGAAATCCTCAAGCCAAATGAGCGCCGGTAAATCGAGGTTATTGGTCGGCTCATCTAAAAGCAGAACATCCGGGTCGGAGAGTAAAACACCCGCCATGAACACCTTGCTTCTCTGGCCGGAGGAGAGCGAGTTGATTAGTCGACTGGTCGAGACTTCCTGCAAGCCGAAGCCAGCAAGTGTTACTTCCATCCGATAATCAAATGCGTAGCCGTTGCGAGCCTCATACTCGCCCAGCGCCCCCTGCGATTTTCCGAGGCGTTCCTCTAGCACTTCTATACCGGAAACGTGCCGTAGGTATTTGTGGATTGTCTCGTCGGAGACGAGACTTGTATCTTGTGGCATATAGCCGACGACCGAGTTCTTCCGAAACGTAACTTTGCCACTGTCTGAGTCAATAATCCCCGCAAGTATCTTGAGTAGGGTCGTCTTACCCGTGCCGTTGTAGCCAATCAGGCCGACTTTCTGTCCTTTGTCCAAAAAGAAAGACACATCGTCCAAAACGGTGATCTTGTCATATCTCTTATAGATTTTTTCTGCTTTGAGTTCCATGGTTTCTCCTATCTATATTATCCTGGAATTCTCGTCCTGGAAACGTTTTCAAAGGCCACTTCCTGATATTTGAAATATCAAAATTCTCCTGGGTTTTCCTAGGTTTTTGGGTATATGTCAATCTGTTGTTAAAGATGTATTACCAAGGCACTCATCTTTAACACCGCAAAAGATGCATTACCTTATGTATCTCATCTTTTGCAGGCTCCTAAAAGCTCTATTACTTCCTGGTCGCTTACTTGGTCAAAGTTGTCATAGTATGCGCCGACGGAGCCTAAGTAAATCTGCGGAATATTAAGAGATATAAACTCATCAACTTCACGCGCAATTATGCGTGCCGTATCTTTGGGCGACACCGGGACCGCGACTACAATCTTTTTCGGATTCTTTTGCTTTATGCCACGAATCGCAGCGCGCAATGTAAGGCCTGTTGCCACACCATCGTCAATAATAACGACCGTCTTTCCTTTTGGGATAAGTGAGGTACGACTTTTCAAATATACATCACGCCTTCTTTTGGCCTCTATCATTTCTTCCTCAACCCTTGAATTTAACCACTCCGAGTCGAGGGCTTGCTTCTCGTTCTTATTACATATCAACGCCCCGTCTTCAGTCACCGCACAGACCGCGTACTCTGGATTTTGTGGATGTCCAATTTTTCTTGTAATTATAATATCTAGAGGCGCACCAATAGCTTTTGCTATCAGATAGCCCAACACAACTCCTCCTCGTGGCAACGCGTACACAAGAGCATCCTTATCTTTAAATTTCCCGAGCATTTCGGCAAGACGCCTACCCGCATCTTTCCGATCGCTAAAATGCATTATCGCGCCTTAGCTTCGTTGTGCACGGCATGTTTCCTGCACCACTTGCAATACTTTTTATACTCAATTTTGCGCTCTACAGATTTCTTATTTTTACGCGTATAATAATTTTTCCGCTTACAATCGGAACATCTTAGAGTTATTAACTTTTCTGTAAATGTTGATTTTGACATACCAATTTAGTTTCTAATTTATAGTTTTTAGACTCTAATCCGATGAACTACCTATGGAGCCTGCAACCACCTGTCTACCAATAGGCAAAGATCGACTCACCGTCGCTTCCACTATAGGTGGATCCGCCTCTGGCGGAAAAGCTGTGGCGGATTGTCCACCCCTGGTGGAAGGTCAATCTACCTCTGGTACTACTGCTTATATCCAATCATACACTCTTGGACAAGTAGGGTAAACTCCGCACCTGAGCCGGAGAGGAGAATCGAACTCCTGACCTCCTTCTTACCATGAAGGCGTTCTGCCACTGAACTACTCCGGCGCCTCCGCCAATCCCGATGTTCTCAAAAATTTTTTGGAGCCACCTCCCGGATTCTTCCCTCTTGGCTTAAATCTATGTGATTTAGGTGCCAAGAGCAATCCGCCATAGTCCCGAGTTATGTCGAGGAACGACGGCGGAGAAAACCGAGAACCTACAACTTACCCCAGTAGAAGAGCAGAGCTCTATACGGAGCAGGCTCCGAAAAGCTACGCCACGGGATTGCAATTTGTTACCAAATCAAAGATTCGGACAAACTGGGAACAAAAGTGTTGTTCCCTCTTTGTCTGTGCCTGTGAGCCAGGGAGGAGATTCGAACTCCTGACCTGCTGTTTACAAAACAGCTGCTCTGACCAACTGAGCTACCCTGGCTCACAAGCACAAATTGCAAAGAGTAATCCACCATAATCCTTAGTATATAACAAAGAACGACAGCGGGCTCTACTTTACCCCACCCCTCCAGGCGAGGCAAACTTAGCTACCCTGGCGAATGAGTAAAGAATAAATATTTATTCTTTACGAGTAGAACTGTGGCAAATAACTTGGCTCCCCTAATCTACAAGCATAAACCACAAATAAAGTGACCCAACACGATTTTTAGTATACATCAAAAATAGTAAACCCCGCTAGGTAATCTGGGATAGTAAAATTTTATTAAAAAGCGACAAACCCTAAGTGTAATAGAAAACCTTAATCACTGGGCTTGTCCACTCCACCACGCTTTGTAACATAATTAGCATTTCTTAAAAGATATACACTTCCCACAAAAAGCACTGTTGATATAGCTGCGGAAATGAGGCAGTAAAAACACCATGCGTTCAAAACAAATGCCTGAAGATAAATAAGATATAGTGTAAAGAGAAAACCACCAGTTGTTATACCAACAAGTGGTTTTAAAACTCTTTTTTCACCTCCTATATATAGAAAAAGAAGCGTGGAAACAAGTGCGTAGTAGAGGGCACCAAGGAGCGCCACGGGAATATTGAAAATAGTCGCATACTCACTCCCTGTAACAATTTCACATCCGGCAAAAATCACGCAACCAATGATACCTTCAGTGTAGTGTTTAATTGTAAGATAAGACGCGTCAATAAACCCTGCGATACTAACAAGTAAAAGTAAAATTATAGACCACCCCTTAGCCCTGAATTTCACCAATGGCCTCAAGAAGAATGTTTCTAAATTCATCTACGCTTCTCGGATTACGGATAAGCTCTCCGTTTAAATAAAAAGTTGGTGTTGAGTTAACTCCGTCTCTTAGTCCCATACGATATTGATCCCCCACCTTATTTGCCATCTCTCTTGAATCAATGTCCTCCCGAAACTTATCAATATCAAGCCCCAGCTCTTCTGCGTATCTTATAAAAGTATCCCTTGGGTCTTGAGACCTCGACCAAAATGGTTGCCCCTCAAAAATCTTATTGTGCATCCCCCAAAAGTCACCTTGGACACCTGCAGCCTCAGCAGCACGAGCGGCTAACTCCGCATTGAAGTGAATCTGTGACAATGGAAAGTGTCTGTATACAAATCTAACCTGATCGCCAAGCTCGGCCTCTAGTTGATTTAGTATTGGATAAAAAACACGACACGCAGGACACTGAAAATCACTATATTCAACGAGCGTAACCAAGGCTTCCGGATTTCCTTTCTGCCAATCTGAAGCCGTCACCGGCGTTATTCCTGACTCTCCTCTATTTGTGTCCTCACCGAATTGAATTGCAAAGAAAATCAGCGCCACAATACCACCTAAAATTGCAAGCCAGATAAAAAGACGCTTAATCATCCGCGCCCTCCTTCGCTTTACTCGCGCTTCTCTTTTTTCCTTTTTACCCATAGAGCTACATTTTCTATTTATATATTGTGCGTGTCAACCCCGATAGAGAAAAGTTGCTGCGAGCGACTGAAGTCGTGCCTTTTTGGCACAGCGTTCTCTAACGGGGTCAACCCCGATAGAGAACGCCGTGCCATAGTACTTGTCGCCATACTATCTAGGGTGGGGCTCTTATGAGGCGAACTATAACGCATAATCACCTTTCCTATAATTCCATTCTTTGTAATAGTGCCAAACTGCCTACTGTCAGTGCTCTTGTTAAAATTTTCTCCAATTACAAAATATGTATCTCCATTTATCCTTTTTATATTTTTTAAAACGAGCCTGCCGCTTCTTGGATCCTTAACAACAACAGCGTCTCCGAGTCTTGGATCTCTTAATCTATACAAAAGCCCACTTACAAAAAGCTTATCACCCGCCATAAATCGGGGCTCCATACTCTTACCTAAAACAATAAAGCGCATCAGAGTAAAGGATAAATTATTTCCTCCTCGGGCTTATGTGGAGATTTAACACGCTTGGTTTTTATCCCCTTAGTCTCCCAGAAAATCTCGGCAAACCGATTCACCGCGCCTAAAAGCTCCTCTCCTAACCCTCTGTCCGTGCCGTGTTTTACCCCAGAACCCGCTTGCATAATCCGATGTGTAAGCAGGTGAAGCTCTGGGTACTTTTCAATATATCCGTCCTTAAAATAGTCCCCCCAAATAATACGAACCTCGTGTTTACAAAGCTCCGCGTGCTCTTCTTTAGTTGTGACATGTCTAGCAACATCGTGAATTGATGTGATATCTGAAATATCTTTTAATTCATAAATAAGGTCCATCATGCGCAAAACAGTAAGTGCGGCAATCTGCGCTCGATAGGGATCATAAATTCCGCACGGTATATCGCAATGAGCATAAACTGTTTTTGGTGGCTTAAAAAACTTCATATAATAAGTCGGCTGTGTGCCTTTGTATATAACTGATATGTACACATATATTACCCAAATTTAATGTAGCTCTTTATGTTACGCTCTTTTGATTATATCAGACTATCATTCGTACTGCATTGCTTTATAAAGTAAGGAATTGTCCTTTACTGAGAAGGTAAAATCTGCTAACTTTCTACTGAATCTGGGGTGGTGAAATTATTTCGCAATTTCTTCCCTCGGTGCGTCTCGGAATAAATATAAAACTCGTTTTATATTTATCTCCTCAACTTCCGGGGTAGCTCAATGGTAGAGCGTCTCGCACTTTTAGATCGATCCCGAGCTCTGGGGTAGCTCAATGGTAGAGCGTCTCGCTGTTAACGAGTTGGTTGTCGGTTCGAATCCGACCCCCAGAGCTCGGGATCGATATGATACTGTTTCCACCGAAGGTGGATCCGCCTCCGGCGGAAACGAGTTGGTTGTCGGTTCGAATCCGACCCCCGGAGCTACTTATCTTTTTCTATATATTTTTTTTTGAGCTCCTTTATCTTTTGTTGAACAGAGGGAACATTATATTTCCCTCTCTCTTCATCTGAGATATCATCTCTCATAGGAAGAAGCTCTACAACTCCATCCTTAATCTTAAATTGCGTACCATATTTTTGTTTTTTATCCCTAAAAATTAACTCTCTATCTACAGCTGCCGCATACAACCATTTTGCTCTTTCATATCCCATACTCATGCTTTTTTTAGAATATTTAACAGCGTTGTGAATCTCTAAATCAGAATGCTGAAAAATCATTGCTAAATGATAATAATCTTCTCCATCTAAATCATTCTCCTCTCTTACAACCTCCTTCGCTCTCTTGTGACGAATTTTGTCTTCCTCAAATAGATTTCTAACATATTTCTCAAATCCAGGGTCATCATAGGGGGGAGCATTTAATCTCGCTCCCTGGTCTTTGTCATACATCTTTTTTAACTCTAAGTTAGTCATAAATAATATATTGTTCCATCCATAATTCACTCCTTTTAATGTAAATGAACCTTGATTATGTAATACATGAATAAATAGTTTATGTCAAAAAACATGCAAAACAAGTTCTAGCGCCCGCCTTGCCGAAGCAACGCAAGGTAGGTCGTCCTGTGGGGAAGTCGATCAAATTCAAAGCACCCTTCTAGGGTGTTTTGAATTTGATATTGTCTTTGGACTGGATTTAAACAGGAGGATGGGTTTCTCCAGAGACGGACAGACGAGAGGAAGCTCCTCCTCCCGTGTCGGAAAATACTAAAAACCAAGGGTTTTTAGAAAACCTGAAAGATTTTGTTCGATTCCGCCCCCGGAGCACTTAGGCAAGCTCAGTGCAAGCCAATTTACATATGTAGACTTATCTGTGTGGTTTAGGAAAATGCGATCGGAGGCAAGAGCGGCCTCGCCACCCCCGAAACTACTAAGAAGATTAGTATTGTGATAAGATTTTGGGTATGAAAAAACTAATAATAAGAGAGATAAATAGTAGAAAAAATACTTTCTAAACTAGAATAAAGATTGTATAGTTATATCCATGGCAAAAAGAAGAACTGGGATGGGAAAGAAAAAGAAATCGCGTTCACATAAGACCAAAAAGCGACTTGCGATAAAACGCGAGATGTTGAAAAAACTCGCTAGTAAACGAAAAAAGTAGACTCAACCTGTCGTATAGTTGTAAATGGATGCGGACAATACAAGGCGCGCAACTGTAAGCGCCGTGTATTTTATAAATAATTGTTAAGCCCAAAACACACATTGGGTACCTTGGCTTATAATAGTGGCGGAAAGCTCGGATAGGCAACATTTATATACTCCGACGCAGGTCATTGACAACGCTAACGCAATATGACAAGATTATCGTCGCCAAATGGGAATTGCGATAAAAAGGTAGTCGGGTTTTGTTGTATAGCGCTTCGCATTTGGTTACTTAATTTAACAAAGCAATCTACTAATGACAGAAGGAACAATCGCTCGTCTCACCGACCGCGGTTTTGGCTTCATCGCTCGTGACGGAGAGGAAAAAGATCTCTTTTTTCACTCAAATGAACTTGTGGGCGTAGAATTCGATAACCTTAAGGAAGGAGACAAGGTGACTTTTGAGGTAGCCGATGGTCCAAAGGGACCAAACGCAACAAAA
Source organism: uncultured Candidatus Saccharibacteria bacterium (assembly GCA_964565105.1). Classification (GTDB taxonomy): domain Bacteria; phylum Patescibacteriota; class Minisyncoccia; order UBA6257; family Colwellbacteraceae; genus CAZMCG01. Next base: position 12,997 of record CAZMCG010000009.1, on the reverse strand, counting down.
GTCAGTAAGGTAGCGTAAAAACAAAAGCACCCCCAGATTAATTTATCTGGTCGGGTAAACAAAAACCACCTAAGCGGTGGTTTTTGTTTTAATAATGAAAATAAATTTTCAAAAGCGACCTAACATCTCGTAGAAATTGGGCTCAAACGCCCGCATTGTCAACAAAGAAAGCATAGTTATATAACAAATTACGCAACTACCCCAAAATCTCCTGCACTCTTCCAACAGCGCCGCTCTCAAGGCGAACTTTAATTCCGCGGGGGTGACTTGAGGAGCTAGTTAGAATATCTCTTACAACCCCCTCAGTTGTCTCTCTGGATCGCTGATCCTCTTTCTGCACCACGAGGACCCGAAGCCCCAGTCTTATATTTGCGCGTTTCGTGCCATTCATATTTTGATTCTACCACGGAATGAAAAAAATAAATTTGGGCACAAACAATAATCAAGATGTCCGAGGCGTCGCCTCGGACATTTTGATTTTGTTGGGGATTTGGGCCCAAACTCAAACTTGAGGTGAAATAGATAAAATAAAAAATAGCAGTATCATAGGACAATTCTATGGAATTGCCCTATGAATATGATGCGCCACACAGTGTGTGACTAAATATACTACCCAGCTTCCTTAACAGGCCTTGCCTGTTAATGCGCTTTTCTACCCTAGTCAAAATAATAAAAATAGAGTGGTAATACTGCAACTCCACCTTGTAAGCTAAGGCGCGCAAAGCTTGCTGATTTTATAAGCAATGCAGGTGTGGAGTAAAAAATGAAACGGGTTATATAAAATCCTTTTCAATGGAAGATTTTTATATACTGACCTTGCGTTATTTTTATTAACAGCCGCCAGAAGTCACACCACACTCCATACACGTCTGACAACTACCACTTTGAATCATCATACCACCACATTTTTTGCACACTGTTCCTGCAAAAATATGTCTATTACTACCATTGCCCTTTCTATTATTACTGCCCTCTACATCCACATTCTCACTCTTGCCTATAACCGCAACCTCGGGCGGAGTCTGTAATAATTTGTCGTCACTACCATCTACATCCTCAATGGTTACGCCAGCCACCCCAAGACTCTCTAGATCATCTTCATCTAAAAACTTGAGAGCAAGATATTGGAAAATATAGTCCACTATACTGGTAGTAACGAGTATCTGAGGGTTTTCTGTAAATCCAGCAGGCTCAAATCTACTACGTATAAACTTGTCAGATAAAGTTTGGAGCGCGACGCCATGTTGGAGCGCAATTGAAACAGATATAGCAAAAGAGTCCAAGAGTCCCGCAAGTGTACTACCCTGCTTTGCCATTCTAATAAAAATCTCTGCGGGCTTACCATCTTCGTGAATACTATAGGTAAGGTACCCCTTGTGTCCTGCGACAACAAATTTATGAGTCTCAGAGGGTCTTGTCGCGGGCAATTTCCTATAGAACGCAGTGGCATCTGTGACAGGCGCGTCAATCTCTTTACTTCTAGATCCCGAAGTTGACAGTGGCTGAGCTACCTTTGAGCCGTCACGGTATACTGCAAGTGCTTTTATCCCAGACCTCCAAGACATCTTATATGCTTCCTCAATTTCATCCTTTGTTGTCTCGTGCGACATATTAAATGTCTTTGAGATAGCGCCTGAGATGAAAGGTTGGACAGAGGCAACCATCCGAACATGCCCCCTCCAAGAGATTACACGCGTTCCATCCGCTGGTTTTACCGCAGTATCAAATACAGCAAAATCTTTTTCTTTGATATATGGCGCCCCCTCAACTGTACCGTGCTCTGTGACCCACTCAACAATCTCTTTAACCTCGTTCTCTTTATATCCAAGATTAGCGAGCGCGCCAGGAACAGTATGATTTACTATCTTCATCCAACCGCCCCCAACCAAACGCTTCATTTTAACTAAAGAAAAATCGGGCTCAATGCCGGTTGTGTCACAGTCCATCATAAATGCAATAGTGCCAGTTGGAGCTATGACGGTTACTTGTGAATTTCTGTAGCCCAATTTCTTCCCAAGTCGGAGCGCCTCATCCCAAGTAACTCGCGCTCTTTCCATTAACTTTTCATCACTAACAGATAACTCGTCAATTTTGCGACTTTCTTTCCGATGCATGGCAATTACGTCTAGCATTGGTTCACGGTTTATCTTGTAACCCTTAAATGGGCCCATCCTACCCGCTATCTCTGCGGAAAAACGGTATGCCTCACCCGCTAATACAGATGAGATAGCCCCCGCCCAAGCGCGCGCCTCATCGGAGTCATATGGAAACCCCTTCATCATCAAAAGTGCCCCTAAATTAGCAAATCCCAATCCCAATTGTCGAAAATCACGAGCATTTTCTGCAATTTTCTCCGTAGGATAACCAGCTCCATTTATAATTATATCTTGAGCAAGTATTAAAACCCGCACCGTTTGTTCAAACTCCTTAATCATAAATGAACCGTCTTCTTTTAGGAATCTCAAAAGATTAATAGACGCAAGATTACAAGCAGAGTCATCAAGGTGCATATATTCAGAGCATGGATTTGAAGCATTTATACGACCCGAATTAGGGCATGTATGCCAATTATTAATTGTTGTATCAAATTGAATTCCTGGATCACCCGCTTCCCACGCCGCCTGCGCAAGCTCACTGAAAACCTCACGAGCATTTAACACGGGAGCGCCCTCTCCTCCCAATCTGTAATTTGTCTTCCAATCCTCATCTCCCTCAACAGCCCTCATAAACTCATCCGAAACCCGCACGGAGTTGTTTGCATTTTGAAACTGGATAGAGTTCCATGCATCATCATTGAGGTCTGCCATATTATAACCGGCATCAGTAAATGCACTGACTTTTTTCTCCTCATCCGCCTTGCAGCGTATAAACTCCATAATATCCGGATGGTCAATATCCATTACAATCATCTTGGCAGCGCGCCTAGTTGTACCACCCGACTTTATCATACCAGCTATAGAATCTGCCCCACGCATAAAAGATACAGGGCCAGATGCGTAGCCACCTCCTGAAAGTTGCTCACCCTTTGAACGAAGATTTGATATATTTATCCCAGAGCCAGAACCACCCTTAAATATCATCCCCTCCGTGCTTATCCAACCTAGAATTGACTGCATATCATCCTCCACCGAGAGAATAAAGCACGCCGAACATTGTGGCTTCTCCTTTGTTCCAACATTAAACCAGACCGGACTATTAAATGATGCCTGTTGATTAATAATAATATGCGTAAGCTCATCTTCAAAAATCTGTGCCTGAGAAGCACTATCAAAATATCCAAATTCGTCACCCCACTTACGGAATGTCTTTACAACACGATCAACCATCTGTTTTAGACTTTTCTCCCGATCTTTTGAAGTTAACTGCCCACGAAAATACTTGGATGCGGTAATATTGACAGCATTATCAGACCAAGTTTTAGGCGCCTCAACGCCTTTTTGCTCAAACTTCCCCACTTTAGCATCCCTCTTGCTCCACTTTAACTTATCATATGGATGGACACCCCTTTTTGTAAAAACCCTGCGAAGATTAAGACTAGTTCGCGCATTTATCTTTTGTTTAGTCTTGGTAGGCATAATATATTTGTCTCCTTTTACTATGTATTTTAAGTATTTAACCAGTTGCGCAAGTTTTTAATCTTTAATTCTCACTAAAAACCAAGAACTAACTTTCAATAAGTATATCATAAAAGACCATAGCTGGGGTGTGAATAACTTCTATTCTCAAGGCCCTACTGGTAGCTACTTTAGCTTTTTTTACCCTTCTTCCTTATAAATGTAGGTACATCCCACACATCTTCATCCTCAGGAATGCTATTTAAGGTCGGTGTTTTTATCTCCGATCTAGGGCCGGTGTCATTTTTATCCAAAGTGGCTCTCTTTGTGCCGAGAGGTGTATCATTAAAATCATTAGAGAATAGGGTCGGTGAACTATCTCCATGCTTTAAGGCCATTCCGTTAAACCCCGCAGCAATAAGAACTACCTTAAGCTCTCCGGCGCGTAACTTTCTATCATTATAAGCTCCAAAAATAATTTTGGCACCAGGATCAACGCTGTCGGTGATAATTTTTGCCGCCTCATTTATCTCTGTCATTTTAAGATCATTCCTACCACTTATGCCGAACAAAACCGAACGCGCACCCTCTATTGAGATATCTAAAAGTGGTGAGTGAGTTGCTTGACCCACAGCTTTTATTGCGCGATCTGAGCCTGTCGCAACACCAACGCCTATCACCGCAAGGCCGACCTCTGACATCACCGCTTTTATATCTGCAAAATCAACATTAACTAAACCGGAAGACGAAACAATTTCCGCGACACCCTGAACGGCACTCTGTAGGATTTCATCAATTTTCTCAAATGCCTTTAAGACCGATGTATTTTTATCAATAATAGAAAAAATCCTATCGTTCGGAACAATAAGTAGCGTGTCAACTCTGTCTTTTATTTTAGCTATACCCTCCTCTGCTATTTTAGCACGCGCCGTCCCTTCAAAAGAAAAAGGTTTTGTAATAATCGCGACTGTTAAAATCCCCATCTCTTTTGCAATTTGCGCTATAACAGGTCCCGCACCCGTTCCAGTACCCCCCCCAAAGCCCGCAGTCAAGAAAATAATATCAGCGCCCTTCAGTACCTCCTCTATTTCAGATCTATTCTCCTCTGCTGCCTGTTGACCTATCTCGGGATTCATACCAGCACCCATTCCCTTAGTTAAAGCACGACCAATATTTAGTTTCTTACTAGAATAGCAAGCATCTAAATCTTGGATATCTGTATTTATAGCTATAAACTCTACACCTCTTACCGAGAAGCTCTTGCGCATACGAGTAATCGCATTTCCGCCACCACCACCTACTCCGATAATCTTAATTTTTATGTGCGATGTAATAGACGGGCGCTTTGACTTTCCCTTGGTGGACCTTGAAATAGTACGCACCTTCAAGGACGCGGGTTTTTTAGTGGTGACCCTATTCTTTTTTGTCGTAGCTTGATTTATGTGTTCTGACTTTCCTTGCCTGTTTTTAACAAAAGTATAACCAGGAGACGCAACAGTGCTTTTTTTAGAAACCCTACCTCCAGAGACTTTACGACGCAAAGCCTTATTACTTGGCTTGGACACCAAAATCACGCGTTTCTTGGGGGCTATTTTCTTAGAAGCCTGTTTCTGTCGGATAGAACCTCTGCGCAAAGCGGACTTCTTTTTTAGAACAGTTTTTTTATTGACAACCGAACGCCTTTTATTAGATTGGGATTTTTTTAATTTAGTTTTAGTCATTTTTTAATTTCTATGGGGAAAAGCTTCTTAAAAACCTTAAGACTGAGCTTCTAGTGGATGATGAGCCTACACCCCTCAAGTCTCCGCTCCAAAGCACAAGGCCGAGCACAGACGCATGCTCGGGTGACTCTAGGAATTCTACCACACGTTGTGAGTTTGTTTCAAAAACCAATTGAGATGGTAAGCCTATCTGTGTCGCAAGTTTCAATTCATCTCTTATAAGATCTACAATGCCAGGCAACTTTGCACCACCACCAGTTACAACAACGCCAGCGGGCAACATCCTGTCTTTTCCGATATTAACAAGCTCTCCTGATATAAGTTCGCATATTTCTGACATCCGGGAATTTATAACTTCCGCAATAAATCTTCTAGACGGTGATCCTTTCACATTCCTGTCAATCTTAGATAGGTCAACCGTATCTCTCCCAGAAATGCCCTTCGCAAGCGCATAACCATAAGATAGCTTGACTGTTTCTGCTACCTCTACGGGGACTTTAAGCGCGACAGCGAGATCACTTGTTACATGTCCCGCCCCAATCGGGAACATTTTTGTATGAAGCAACTTACTCTCTTCATACACAGCGATGCCCGTCGTCCCGTACCCTATATCTATTGAAACCACCCCAAGCTCCTTTTGACTTTTAGTTAGAACAGCCTGGGCCGATGATAATGGACCAAAAATAAGCCCCCCCCAGCTTCCCCCCGCCAACTCCACACACTTTGATAAATTACGTACCGATGGCTGAAAGGCGTCTACTATAAGACTTATAACCTCAAGTCGTGTTCCTACCATTCCTAGTGGATCCTGAATATCCCCCACTCCATCTACAATATATTCTTTTACAATGGCGTGTAAAATCTCCCTGTTAGGCGGAAGATTTAAAGCACGAGATGCTTCTATAACGCGCTCAACATCATCTTTATGTATTTCTGAATTAGCACGTGACACAGCGGTTACACCGCGCGAAGTTTGGACACGAACGTCCGAGCCACCAACTCGCAAATAAATATTCTTGTGTGCAAGTTTTGAGATGTTACGAACCTTTTCTAAAACTCCAGCTACCGACTGCGCTGCCGCCTCCATATCAACCACAGTACCCCTACGCAAACCCCTTGATGGATGTGTAATCCCTGTATGTAAAATTATTTTCCCACTCGGCAACGGTTCCGCAATAACCGCTTTTATAGTTTCGGAGCCGATATCAAGTCCTAATATATGTTGTTTGGTCATTTTTTAGACGCCTTTTGCTTCTTGCCCAACTAGAAGTTTAGTTATTTAATATCCGATTGTGTGTTAAGCGTTTTTTATCTTTACCCCCTCTCCTTGCGAATAAAAGCAATAAGCTCTTCCTCTTTCTTCTCCATCTTTATTCTATCACCTTTAACCTCGTGATTAAAACCAGAAAGGTGCAAAATCCCATGAACTAACATATATTGAATATCCTCATTATGCCTCTTTATATATGGGGGGCATAAATAGATTTCCTCGATTGACATGGTCTTCGGAAATTCTGGTGGGCTAGTAAAAGCAAGCACATTGGTCGACTTGTCTTTCCCGTAAAACCTAAAGCTAATCTCCTGCATCCTTGAATCGCTGACTAAAAAAATATCAAGAGACGCCTTTCTACTCCTTATAAACGAAAGAGCGCACTCTGCGTCTTTTTTTAAATCTCTCTTATACCGCGCGAACCCCCTGTCAAGGCTTATAACATTTACATACTCCATTTACTACTCAGTCAAGCGTCTGACAAGCTCACTTACTTCTTTTGCTTCAACTCTTCCCTTGGCATCTATTATAACCGCCTTCATAACTTTCCCAAAATCATCGCTTCCATGTTCCTCAATAGCCCTTTTTATAAGTGCATCAACCTCCTCCGAATTTAGTGGTTTTGGTAAATAATTAAGGATTACCTCAAGCTCCTCTTTTTCTTTTTGCACCAACTCATTGCGACTCGCTTTTTCATAAATCTCGATAGACTCTCTTCGCTCCTTAGCACTCTTTCGTAAAACAACAAAAGCATCATCTTCAGAAAGACTCCCATCCCCGCCCTTACTCTTATTTTTTATCTTAGCGTTGTAAATGCCAGCCTGAAGTCCACGAAGAACCTCAACCCTCAACGAATCACCAGCTTTCAGAGCCTCGTTCGTGTCGGTTTTGAGTTGATGGATTAATGACATGTTTTTACCGATTCCAAACTACGAATCTACCCGAATGCCCCGAATTGCTATTCATATACCTATGCGTGACATATAATTTGTAGATTCGGATGTATTTGTAGTTTGAGATCGCGATTTTTACAGGTTTCCAAGCTTTCTGGCCGTATCTATCTGTTCCTTTCTTTTGTTGCGATACAAAGCAGAGCGTCTGCGCCCATTGCGGTTTATATTTCTAGGATGAAACCTGCGCGCTCTTGCCTCGCGCAAAACCCCACTCCTTTTCACCTTTCTACTAAAGCGATACGCAAGTGCACTTGGAGATTCACCGTCACGTTTTTTTACTATTATTGCCATGATATAGATTGTTAGCTCGTTAGTTTATTAGTTGGTTAGCTTGATAGCTTTGTTAGCTTATTAGCTCTTTAGTATTTATAATTTTTTCTAGTACCCCTGTCAAATCCTCTTTCGGGAAAAGAGCCCACAGTTATAGCCGACAGAGCCATTATTCATCCTCTTATCCTCCTTGCTATCTCTGCAAGCTTCTTATCATCTACCCTCTTGCCGTCATGAGAAGATATGTACCCTTCGTATTGCTCAAAGTATTTATCGATACCTGATAGTCTCTCCTTCCAACTGCCTTTTGTGCCATGCATGGGAAACAGTTTTGAGTGAAGGTGGTCCACCCCAAAACCTTCGAAGATTAGCCCTGTCCTCCCGACATCTTCCAACTTCTCATCAAGTAACCGGGCAACCTCCCTAGAGGCAAGCATCAGGTTGTGCACCACACCCTCAGGCGCATCGAAAACATAACTGGGGTAGTGTTCTTTTGGAATTACAACAGAGAACCCCTCTGTGTTTGGGAAAGGAGTAAGAAAGGCTATGTGCTTGCCATCTTCCCAAATTCTGTGGGAGGAAATCTCGCCCTCAACAATTTTACAAAATAGGCAATCCATAATTATATGTTCGATTTATTAGAGTTGTCCGAGATGTTAGAAATGAATACACTACCAACACTTACATGTGAAACAATCCAACAAGCGGAGTGATCGAACATTTCCAACAACTCCATCAATTCTTTAATTTTCGCTTCACAGCATCAACAACCTTATGAATAAGAACTGACCTCTGAGCACCAGTATCCATATCTCTTATAATAATACTATCCTCATAAACCTCTTTCTGCCCCAAAATAAGCGCTAGTGACGCACCCGCATTATCTGCGGCCTGTAGTTGATTTGATAGGGCACTTTTACCCAATGATACCACCACAGGAATGCCATTTTTCCTGAAATCCTCCATTAATGAAAAACTCTTCTTTTTTGCAAGCTCTCCTATATAAACTAAAAACACCTTTGGCTTATCGGGAGTTTGTATCAAACTATCATCCGACTCACTCATAAGCTCCACGACACGATCAACCCCCATAGCAGCGCCTGTCGCGGGTAAGGAGCGCCAACCAAGTGCATTAGCTAAGTAATCATACCTACCGCCAGACGCAAGCGCCAAGCCGTTTTCTCCAGAAAAAATCTCAAAAACAGTTTTACTGTAATAATCAAGTCCGCGTACAAGGTGTGGATTTATAATATAAGGGAGCTCAACCTCATCTACAAATTCCAAAACATCCTTAAGACTTGACTTACAATAACTACACAGACTATCTAAGATACTTGGCGAGCTAACTTTAATATCTTCACACAACCTCCCCTTACAGTCTAAAAGCCTTAATGGGTTTTCCTTCTTGCGTCTTTCGCAATCAAGACATAGCAGTTTTCTCCTGTAATAATCATCAAGTTTTTTCTTATATTCTGGGCGACAAGTGAGACATCCGATTGAGTTTATGTGTATCATCAAATTTTTTAACCCTAGTTCTTCTAATAAACGATAATATATAAGCATTATCTGGGCATCGTACGCAGGGTCAGAGTCTCCGCCTATTATTTCAAGTCCGAATTGATAAAACTGGCGATACCTACCCGCCTGCGGTCTATCGTGACGAAAAAACGGACCCCAGTAATAAAGTTTTTGTGGCTGTGGAAGCTTGTGCATACCATTTTGGATAAAACTTCGCACAACTGGCGCTGTTCCCTCGGGTCGTAAAGTGAGATTATCACCCCCTTTTGTTTGGAGGGTGTACATCTCCTTATCAACAACATCGGTCCCCACACCAACCGAGCGAACAAAAAGTTCCGTTTTCTCAAGTATAGGAGTTTCGATCTCTTCAAATCCATAAAACTTCGCAATCTTCTCCGAGCTATTTCTAACTTTATTCCAAAGTGGTGCTTCTTTTGGCAAAATATCACGCATACCCCTAGGGGGAAGGAGCGTTTCTGATGCAAAACTTCGTCTTTTACTAGTAGCTCTTTTTATCGCTACATTCTTTTTTTTCTCAATCTGCACAGCTTTAAATCCCGGACGATCAGTCTTCGCGCTTAAATTTAAGGAAGAGTTCCGCTTTCCCGTAGATAGGCTCCGTTTCTGAATAACTTTTTTAGGCATACTAGGCTCGGGGGCAACCCTCTTTGGGAATTTATCCTCAATTGGTTTTTTTATTTTTTTTGACATCACTATATAGATTACTTGTATTAAGGTTGCCCAAAAAACGTAGGTGGCCAAAAGCGTAGCCTGACAACACCCATTATAAGGTCCTCGTCAAGCGCGCCCCACTGTCTAGAGTCGCGACTTTGTAAACGGTTATCCCCCATCATAAAATATTCCCCATCACCGAGTGTTAATACATACTCACCCGTCATTCGGGCCCCCTGAAGTAAATAATCTTCATATAATATATCTCCATCTATAATGACGCCTCTATTGTTTATAATAATTTGCTCACCTGGGAGTCCTATAACTCTCTTTATTAAAAACTCTGACTCACTCGTTGGATCTTCAAAAACAATTACATCGGATCGCTCTACATCGCGTAACCTATAAGTTATCTCATCAACCAGTAGATAATCTCCACTTGTGAAGCTCGGCTCCATACTGGCCCCATACACTAAAAATGGTTGCGCAATAAATCCATATATAATATAAACTGAGATAAAGGCGACCGCCACTACTTCCAAAACTTCTAAAAAAGATAAAAAAAACTTTTTCATTTTAATGATGTCAAAATTATAGAGTTTTCAATAAAGTAAATTTTATCATAGTGTAAAATACTAAACTCTCCAGATGTTAAATCTTCAGTAAGTTAATATAATTATTGTCTCCATTTATAAATACTCATTTATTACTCTCTAATCTTTTTTATTTTCAAACATCACACAATATTTTAGGCACACCCTTGATACATTTAACCCAATTATAGAGACTTATTACAAGAATTCTAATACAATTAAAAACGATGTTCAATGTACCTTTTTTAAAAAAGCAATGCAAGCGAAATACCGACACTTCTTTGCGCGTGGGTGAATATAAAATAAAACTTATAATAGGCCTTGGGAACCCCGGAAAAGAATATAAAAACACGTATCATAATATAGGATTTTTGCTCCTAGATTTTTTGTTAAAAAGCGCACCCGGAAATGCCACGGGAACACAGGGGGAGTGGGAAAGTAAAAAGCTTTTCCGATATAAAAACATTGGATCAATTACGCTCGTAAAACCATCTGTGTTTATGAACAGATCGGGGGGTGCAGTTTACGCAATACTAAAGTGCTTTGACATAAAACCTGAAGAGGCGCTTATAATACACGACGAATCAGATATTGAAATTGGAAATTATAAGTTTTCTTTTGGTCGTGGCACCGCGGGTCACAAAGGAATAGAGTCAATAGCTCACTTTTTGGGAACCAATAAGTTCCCACGACTCAGAATCGGCGTGCGACACGACAAGCGCAAAGCGGGTAAATTTGTCCTTGAGAAAATAACTAAAAGTCACAGTGCTAATTTAGAAAAAATATTTAAAGAAATAAGGGAAAAGCTTATTAGTTAGTTAGCTCATTAGTTTGTTAGTTTTTTAATGTAGCTAACAAACTACCCGACTATCAAGCTAAAAAGCTATTGCTTCTACTCCGAACTCTAGGCTAAATGATGCCCTCCCCTCATCCAAAGAAACATTGGCAATAGGTAGGTCAACGCCACTAAATGCCCCATCGGCCGCCAACCTGTCTTTAAAATCCACTGCTCCTTTTTTATTGAATGCCGTACCATTTACAACCATTGTATTGTTCACAGTATTAAACCCGATGCGTGTAATTTCTATATCAGGCCAAGTAAGTCTATTTATTTTCACTATCAATGGGTATATCTCTTTTCTGAGAGAATAAATATCCTCAATGGCACTTATAGATTCGTTAAAATAAATTGCCTGTTCTTTAAGCTGGTCTAGCTCTGCAATGGATGGATTATTTAAAAGAAGTAGGCCACGCTCGGCGGAATCAGTTAAGGCATTGTGCACAAATAAGTTTGATGCTATAAAAAGTATCAATAAAAATCCAAGTGTTGTAGATATGGCGTTACGCCAAACACGAATAAAGTTCATAGTCTGCTCCTGCTCAAAAACACGCAACACACCCACTCCAACCAAGGATAGTTCCATATCACCTGAGCGACTAGTTGCGCCACGGAGCGCGGCGCCGGATATAACACTTACCTCCCGTGTATCCGGAACCTGAACGGTAAGTGCTGGAAACTTTTCTTTAAAAAGATCTGTAATCTCATCTTTTAAAACAGTAGTTACTACAACTATATCTGAAATCGCTTGCCCACCCCAGTGAGTCGCATAAAAATTTAGAATTCTATTAACCTCCTCTTCCATAACCACACTAAAACTCTTTATAGAAATAGCGCGCGTGCCCTCCTGTGGACGAAAATAGTGAAAGTGAGGAACCCCGTTACGAGTAATTACAAAACCTATACCATCTTCTGTAACCTCTATCGCCATATACGGTTTTCCTGCCGTAACGACTCCCGAGCGACCTATGCTGCGCGTCAAACTCAAACTACTAAACTCAACGGCCGCGATACCAAATCCTGCCTCTTCTAGGCTTTCTGTATAAACATCAACAGTATCTTTCGCCACAAAGCCACCAAGTAACTCTACTTGATCCCCAGAACTACTTGCTATTTTCTGCCAACTATAATAAGCCCGTGAAATATCAATCGGGGAAATCATTTGTAAATTAAGGTCAGCTGCCTGGGCGAGTCCGCTCATAGCAACTTGAGGAAGTGTGAAGGTCTGTATATACACGTCTAGAGCAGGAAGAGTTAGAACCACATATAGCTTCTTTTTAGAATGATTAGGTAGTTGTTTTTTAAGCTCCTTGAGCGCAATTACAAGTTTTTCTTTTTCTTTTACTTTTCCACCCTCTATAATACCTCGCGGTAAACGCAATGCTGCTTGCGAGACTTTATTACCGCGAAATTCTACAAAATGCAACAAAGAATCAGATACCTGAAAACCCCCAACCACAAGTGGAGGAGATAATTTTTTAAACAAAACGCGCCCCTTCCATAAAATCTTACGCAGTAATATGGAGCGCCTTATATCCTGTATGTTAAACTTGATTGGCATTGTATTGTGCTATTTAGTGTACCGCATTTTAGTATACAATATGTAGT
>CAZMCG010000008.1:5792-21095 GCA_964565105.1 uncultured Candidatus Saccharibacteria bacterium | reverse complement strand
AAAACCAGTATAGGGTTTACACCCTATCGTGGGTTCAAATCCCACCCCCACCGCATGTGCAAAAAGATACCCATCGTCGGGTATCTTTTTGTATTTGTAGTGGGATTTGAAGGCCGGAGCGTTGTGCGAGTTTGAGTTTGCCTGCCAGTAGGCAGGCGAAGCGAAAGGCGAGCACAGTGAGGCCCGGCCCGGAGGCAATTTCCGTCAGGAAATTGACCGGAGGGAAATCCCACCCCCACCGCATGTGCAAAAAGATACCCATCGTCGGGTATCTTTTTGTATTTGTAGTGGGATTTGAAGGCCGGAGCGTTGTGCGAGTTTGAGTTTGCCTGCCAGTAGGCAGGCGAAGCGAAAGGCGAGCACAGTGAGGCCCGGCCCGGAGGCAATTTCCGTCAGGAAATTGACCGGAGGGAAATCCCACCCCCACCAATTGAAACTTCCGTTCGGCAAAGCTGACTGGAACGGCGCGCCGAAGGCGCGCAAGAAGAAGAAAAGGGCATTAGAAATGCTATAGTAAAAATAAAAGAAAAACTCATCTAAATATTATGGATACAAAAAATATCGAACAACAAGCAAAAAAAGATGGAATTGAAAGATTTGTGGTCGGAGCAATTATTATTAAGAACAAGTCAATTTTGTTTGTAAGAAGGGCTCAGGATGATTTTATGGGCGGTATTTATGAATTACCGTCTGGCAAAGTTGATTCTGGAGAAAGTTTAATTGACGCGTTAAAAAGAGAAATATTAGAAGAAACAAATCTTGTTATTAAGGATATTATTGGTTTCTGCGATACATTTGACTATAAATCAAAGAGTGGAATCCAAACACGTCAATTTAATTTTGTTGTTTCGGTAGAAAATCACAACACACTTAAACTTGATCCAAAAGAATGTGATTTGTCTGAGTGGATACATTTTGGAGATATTGAATCTAGTGAAATCCTTGACGGTATAATGAAATCTATTGCCCAAAAAGCCATACAAATAATAGAGAATAATAATTAAAAGTTTTCCAAAACTCTAACTGAAGCTACGAGAGCACCATAGAAGTATTGGCGAAGTATGGGCTAGTCATACAGGGTATTTCTCGTTGGCGAGCGGGCGAACGATTTACCACGAGTGTAGCGCCAAGCACGCGAAGCGTTTCGCTTTCTGTAAAATGACGACATGCGTTTTTCTGCAAAGGGTGTGGTATAAAAATATAAAAAGGCTCCCATCTTTGCTTATTTGTGTTCGGGGCTATAATAAGAGCTATAAAGGAATGTTGATGAAGACAGAGGAAGTTTACAATTCAAGTATTTAATTATCTTTTAAGATATTTTATTTTCACCAATAATTATTATTTAAGGCTTTGTGTGATATTATTAAAGGCATCTAGCTTGGATTGATTAAGCATTGCGGTTTATATATCAATTTATGCGAGGGGCTTTACCACTAAAGATAGTAGTCTGTGTGATGCTATATTAAATATCTATTACAAACTCTTATGATAAATAAATTTTATATAACTTTCCTTATCCTCTTTCTGTTATTCGGGGCATTTTCCCCTATTGCCTCTTTTGATGTGACTGAGGCGGGCGCAGATGAGGTGACAGGACCACCAAGAGTTTTAGTGATTGATGTTGAAGGAGAGATAAGGGCTGGCACAACACAGTTTGTGAAGCGTTCCTTGAGAAAGGCAGAGGTGGGGGGGTTTAATCTTTTGTTGATTAGGATCAATACTCCGGGTGGTCTCTTGAAGGCTACGGAAGAGATAAGTCGTCTTTTACTGGACAGTAATGTTAAAACTGTGGTTTTTGTACATGAAAGTGGGGGTTGGGCTTTTTCGGCAGGAACTTTCATCCTTTTATCCGCAGAGGTTTCCGCAAGTCACCCTAATGCCTCTATCGGCGCTGCTCAGCCACGCGTTTTAGGTATGGGGGATGCGGCGGAGCCTGACGAGAAAATTATTGGAGCATCAAGTGTGTGGATTAAATCATTAGCAGAAGTGCGTGGACACGACCCTGTAGTTGCGGAAAAATTTGTAAGGGAAAATTTGACGCTAAGCGGGCAGGAGGCATACGAAAAAAATGTTGTTAACTTTATCGCTTCATCTACAGACGAGCTTCTTGGTAAGTTGGGATTAGAAAACGCTATTATAGAAGAAGTGAGTCCGAATCTTTTAGAGAGAGTTTTGTCTTTTCTTTCTATTTCATATCTTGTTCCACTTTTACTCGGCATTGGCTCTTTGGGATTGTTTTTTGTGTTTCGTACCGGTGAGTTTGAGGTTGGAATTTTTGCTGTGATTGCGCTTCTTTTAGGGCTTTGGGGGATGGGCGCTATAAATCTCTCTGTTATGGGGTCGGTGTTTTTGATTTTAGGTATTATTCTTATTCTTGTTGAGGTTTTTGTTGCGCCGGGTCTCGGTATTTTTGGCATAACAGGAACTTTCGCCTTTCTTTTTGGGGTTCTCACTTTTGCTGAAGAGCCGTTTTTGCCGGGTGTATTGACTCAACCTACTTTTTGGTTGGCGGCGGGTGCGGCGCTAGCTGTTTCTGTGTTTTTTATTATTTTAAGTCGGTTGTTGATTAAGACCTTGAGATCAAAGGCGAAGGCAGGCTCGGACGCCCTTATGGGAGATACTGCCGTTGTAACCGAAAAATTGAGTCCTTATGGTAGGGTAGAAATTAATAATGAATCTTGGGTTGCGAAAGAGATATCAGGTAAAGGGGTTATTAGGGTTAAGGAAAAAGTGAGGGTTGTAAAAATTCAGGGAAATACTCTGATAGTAGAGACGGTCGAAAATGAGTAATAATATAACACTATAATGACACAAGGATTTTCCAAAGGCGAGGCAGTGCGTTTCGGCTGGAATGTAGCAAAAAATAATATCCTTTTCTTTTTTGTTCTTTTAATAATTACGAGCGTTCTTTTTATGGCCCCTGATACAATCACGACGATGGCAATGGAAGTAAATGTTTTTCTAGGATTTATTTTTCATATTGCTGACATGGTTTTAACTTTAATAATCTCTATTGGATTGATTAAAATAGCTTTAAAATTTCATGATAATGAAAAGAGTAGATACAGTGATTTGTTTTCTCAATATCACTTATTATTTAAATATTTCTTTGCTATTATTCTTTTTTATCTAATTCTATTAGGTGGATTTCTTCTACTGATTATCCCTGGAATTATTTTAATGATTAGACTCTGGTTTTTTGATTACCTTATTGTTGACAAAGGACTTGGTCCAATAAAGGCTTTGAAAAAAAGTTTTGCTATCACAAAGGGGCATACATGGAATTTATTTGTATTCACTATGTTAATTTTAGGCATCAATATACTAGGGGCCCTCGCTTTATTAGTTGGTTTGTTTATAACTATTCCGACCAGCATGATTGCTTTGGCTTTTGTTTATCGTAAACTACTGGCTCAAGAGGAAATCATTCAAACGCCTGGAATATCGCCAACGGTTGAAAATATAGCTCACAAACCCTATTAGACACCTTGGCGGGGTGGAATAATTTTTTCTATTGAGTTATAATAAGAATATAAAAGCCTTTCTGAAATTAATCTTGTGTTACATTTGAGACAGACTTCTATGTCGAATAAATAATAATTTAAAAATATATTTATCATGGAATTTTTATTAAATTTACTTTCTTCAATGGGTGGCATTATCTTTATTGTTATCCTTATTCTTTTCTCTGCCGTAAAGGTTGCAAAAGAGTATGAGCGAGGAGTTATTTTCCGCTTAGGGCGATTGGTTGAGACTCGTGGTCCTGGAATTTTCCTTGTCATTCCTATTATCGAAAAGATGGTCAAGGTTGATATTCGGATTATTACCCTTGATGTGCCAGCACAAGAGGTCATAACAAGGGATAACATACCAGTAAGAGTTGACGCGGTTCTTTATTTTAAGGTTTCTGATCCTGCTCGCTCAGTGGTTGAGGTGGAAAACTTTATGAAGGCAACCTCACAGATTGCTCAAACTGCACTTCGTGGAGTCGCCGGTGGTGTTACATTTGATGATATTTTAGCAGAACGAGACAGCATTAACTCCAAGCTTCACAAAATTATTGATACAGCGACCGATCCGTGGGGTATCAAGGTTTCAGCCGTTGAAATAAAACATGTTGAAGTTCCAGAGGCTATGCAAAGGGCAATTGCCAAGCAGGCTGAAGCCGAGCGAGTGAGGCGAGCAAAAATAATTTTAGCCGAAGGTGAGTTCCAGGCCGCGCAGAAGTTAAAGGAAGCGGGCGAGATTCTCGGCGCTAACCCAATTACATTTCGGTATTTAGAAACAATAGCCGAAGCTGCCAGAGAAAAGAGTAATACTATTATTTTCCCAGCCGAGATGCTTGATTTGGTGAGAAAAATTTCAAAGGGGACGGGCTCATAATAAAAATAGGACTATTATAAGCTTAGGGGTTCCAAAAAATAAAATGTTTTTTAGTATAAATAAAAAAATAACTGCAGGGTTGTTTGTGGGGGCGGTATCTGCTGTTGGGCTTATGGTGAGTTTTGCCGTCCCAGCTTTTGCTGCCGACCCAGCTCCTAGAATAGCTATATCTGTTGTGCAGGGTGTCGGAGAAACATATCCCAGCGCAGTTTTTAATAGTTCAACATCAAGCAACTCTACCATATTGGAAGTAAACACAAAAGTTGTGGGCATCCTTTTGGGTTATGGTATGGGAGCCGATGCAATAAATAGCCTTACCAAGGCTCTTGCCCAGGGCATAGGTGAAGCTGAGTTTACAGAAACCCTACTTGCAATCGGAATAAATGAAAGAGATATAAAAGAACTTTTTACAACACTTGATGAGCTTGGTGCGAAGATCCCAGCGACAGGGGTGACCCCCGCTTCAACAGTGGGGCCAAGCCCGATTGCTGTACCGGTGATCGAAAAAAGAGAAGCCTTAGAGGAGAAAAGAGAGGGTGGATGCATAGCCCCCACCGTGACTCCCCCAAGACCCGAGGTTGTAGATGGCGCAAAAAAGGGGGTAGAGATTAGGGTTGGCGTGAATTTGATAAATACTGCAACAGAGATAAGCCTACGGAATAGTAAGTTTCAAGGCGAAGCGACATCAGTAATACATAACATAAAAGTTGTTACTCCAGCGGAGCGAGAAGGCTTGATAGAGGAGTTGAGGGTAAAGCGCAAGGTATTTCAGGAGGATATACGGGGTTTGCGTCAGGATTTTCGTAACAACTCAAAAGAACTTCGCAAAAATTTTAGAGAAAATCTAGAGATAACAGTGGGGCGCGTAGATCACTTAAAAACCGCGCGTATTGTCGTTGCTCACTATGGGGCTTTGAGGATGACGAACCGTTTTAATGTCGCAATAGCGCGATTTGATCACATCATTGTAAGAATAGAGTCGCGTGTTACAAAACTTGAGGCGCAGGGCGTGGATGTATCTTTAGTGGTTCCGTTTATTGAAGAGGCAAAAAACATGAGCGTTGAGAATGAGGCGAAGCTGGGAGAGCTCAAGGCAAAATACGAATTACTTCTTTTAGGTGAAAATTCTCAAGAAGTCGCAAAAGAAGCTCGCCAGGCCACCCAAGACTTAAAAGTAGAAATACGAAATCTTCATACCAAGTTACGCGAGATCGTAAGTAATATAAGAATAGTTACTGAAGAAGAGAAGGCCGCGCAGACAACAAGTATTAATTAATTCATAAATATTATTATGAACACTTCAACTACATTCAGTGCAAGTAAAAATATACCCATCATTGCAAGTCTGGTTCTCATAGTTGTTGTGGGGGCGATATTTTTTCTAACCAATGACACAACGCAATTGTTTCAAAAAGAACAAATTGTAATTGAGCAAGACCTAGCGCCGATTGAGTTAACGCTAGAAGAGCAACAGGCATTGCAAGATGAGGGGCTTATGACGCCACCTACAGAAGATGTCTCTACAGATGACTTGCGTGGCGTACGCTCTTCCGATGAGTTGGACGCCATTGAAGCTGATCTCAACGAAACCGATCTATCTGGGCTTGACGCGGAGCTTGACTCCATTGAGGGCAGTCTTTTTGGGCTATAATTATAATGCGGTATTCCGCAGGGGGTGTATAAGTGTGCGTATTTTGTAATCATGTTATTTACAGAAACTCTAGTTTTTATTTCAGCTCTTGTAGTACTTCCTTTCGCGGGAGCTATTTTGGTGCGTTCTTTGGTAAAAATAGCTAAATTCTGGGGATTATCCGAGTATATTGTCGCCTTTTTACTTATGAGTATTGCGACATCCATACCCGAGTTTTTTATTGGCATTTCCTCTGCTCTACAAGGCGCGCCTAGTATCTCGCTTGGCAATGTCTTGGGGACGAGTCTTGTTAGCCTGACGATTATTGTAGGTATGGTAGCTATCTTTTCAGGGGGGATAAAGATTGAAAGCAAGATATCTCGCAATAGCTTCCTTCTTATATTTTTTATTGCGTTTTTACCCATACTACTCGTAATTGACGGCGTTATATCTCGCATAGACGGGTTACTACTTATCCTTTTCTTTGTGCTTTATGTAACAAAGATATTAAAAGAGGAGGGGTCTTTTGTGAAAAAGTTTGATCATAGTCTATTTAGTATGAGTTCCGCCCTTGGCATATTTATGCATATGCGTTCTTTCTTATTTGGTGTACTACTTCTTGTTTTAAGCTCGTTTGCAATTATATGGTCTTCTATGAGAATAGTGGAGGGCATCGATATTAGCCTTCTTTTTTTCGGGATTGTATTTGTAGCATTGGGGACTGCGCTTCCTGATCTTTTCTTTGGAATGAAGGCGTCGTTTGCGAAACACCACTCCATGATGCTTGGTAATATGCTAGGAAGCATCGCGCTCAACGCGACATTCGTCGTAGGGAGTGTGGCGCTCATAAGTCCCATATGGATTGATTTTGATAATGGGCTTTTTCTAGTGTCTTCATTTTTGTTTATCGCTTTTGTTCTTTTTAATATATTCTCTTATTCACGCTCTAGGGTTTCTCGCACAGAGGGGTTCTTGTTGTTATTGGTTTATGTGGCGTTCTTATCCATTGGTTTTTTTGGCTGATATGCGTGTTATCAACTCCAATCTTTATAATACAACCGGTGGTCGTGTGGTGTAGTGTAAAAGATGAGATACATCTCGGACACCACCGAGATAAACCAACACCAGGCCTTGTTTGTTTGAAGTACCCCAGTGTTCTAGGGTGACTCTTGAGTACGCTGTATGTGGTTGGTTCCTCTTTTGGTATTTATTTTTATGCTAGAATGTTACCGTGCAAATGACGCAACAAGATCAATCATATCCACCCCTTAAAAAACGAAATCTTCCTGCTCCCCCTCCACTAAAAAGCGCTCTAGGCGTTGGATTAATAACGGTTGGCCTTGCGATTGGTACTGGGGAGCTTATTATGTGGCCACATATTATTACCAAATATGGCCTAGGGCTTTTGTGGTTGGCGCTCTTGGGGATTACTTTTCAGTATTTTATAAACCAAGAGGTGGCACGGCACGCATTGGCTACCGGTGAGAGTTTTTTTACTACATCAGCGCGAGTTATTAAGGGATTTGCCATTTTTTGGTTATTTTCTGCTTTGCTTCTTTATGTTTGGCCCGGTTGGGCAAGCGCTATTGGCACTATATTTAAGGAGCTTTTTGGTTTTGGCACTCACTTGATGTGGTCGTGGGCGGCGCTTGGTATGGTGCTCGTTCTTACTTTTAGTGGGCGCGTGGTTTATTCAATGCTTGAAAAGTCGCTCAAGGTTACAGTGCCAGCGTTTTTCTTAATGCTAGTTGGCATCAGTTTTTTTAATCTAAACCTACAGAACTTAAGAGAGGCTTTTGCGGGAGTTCTCAATTTTGGTGGCATACCAGCTGGTATTGATATAAATATTTTATTAAGTGCCGTTGTTTTTGCGGGTGCGGGAGGAATGCTTAATTTGTGTGTTTCTCTTTGGTATCGTGACAAGCAGGCGGGTATGGGAAAATATATAGGCAGAATTGTAAATCCAACCACGGGTAAGTCTGAGGCGGTGCCGGCCACTGGCTATACTTTTGAGACAACACCCGAGAACTTAAAAAGGTGGAAAGAGTGGATGAGGTACGTCAGGATTGATCAGGGTGTTATTTTCTGGCTTTTGGGGTTTATAACCCTCTTTTTGCTTTCCGCTAACGCATATTTTGTTTTGACACCTCTGGGCATTGTGCCAGAGGGCTTGGGTATTGTTGTAGCTCAAGCGCACATATTCGGTGAGGTTTTAGGGGTTTTTGGATTTAAGCTTTTTCTGGTAATGGCGGGTTTGATGCTTTTTTCAGTAATGTGGGTTGTTATTGACGCTTTGGCTAGGATGGTTGGTGATATTCTTTATACAAACTCTAGGGTGGGTCCTTTTAAAAAATATTTTTCCAGACTTAATAAGGTTTCTATCAATCACCTCTATTATGCTATTGTTGTTTTAGTCGTTGTTATAGGAGCCATATTACTCCCATTACACGCTCCCCTTACGCTACTTGTAATATCGGCAGTTTTAGGGGGGCTTACTATGGCTGTGTACACCCCACTACTTATTTATATTAATAACACTCGCTTACCAAAACCATTGAGGCCAGGAATAATTACAAATATAGTAATGGTTGCGAGTTCACTCTTTTTTATGTTTTTTGCTGTGAGGATAATTACTGAGCATTTATTTTAACTAGGCGAGGACTAGTCGGGGTCGTTTTTATTAGCCTTGTATATGTGAGAATAACCAAAAACTTGTTAAGCTAAAGTAAATGGATTACAGGATCGTTATTATAGGAGCTGGTGAGATTGGGGGTGCTATTGAGGGTTTGTTGAGTGGTGGCGCGAATGTTTTAATTGAAATGTGGGACAAGGATGACGCTAAGGTATCCAATAAGAAACCATTATCTGACATTGTTCCATTGGCGAATTTTGTGTTTCTTTGTGTGCCGTCATGGGCAATGCGCGATGCATTGATTGCTATCTTGCCACACCTTGGAGATCGGGTGATTGTAGTCTCGCTTGCAAAGGGTATTACAATCGCCCCTACGGAAGAGCGAGGGGAGAAAAGATTAAAAACCACAGCAGAGCTTTTAGAAAAATTACTCCCTGATAGCGCGGATTATGCGCTTTTGTCGGGACCAATGATTGCAGAAGAGCTTATGCATGGAGCAGTCAGTGTTGGGGTTGTGGCGTCAAGAGACAAAAAAGTATTTGATAAAATAGAGGCATTATTTGTTGATACAAATTTACGGGTTGAGTATTCTTCGGATATTTATGGCGTGGCGCTTATGGGTGTTTTAAAAAATATATATGCCATAAGTCTAGGTATTGCAGATGCGCTTGGTCTTGGATCAAACTTCAGGGGGTACTTAGTGTGGGGGGCAATAAAAGAAATGGCAGAGATTACAAAATTATTAGGCGAGCCCGAATTATTAAAAGCGACGAGTTCAGGTGGGCCTGCCTTGCGTCAACTTTTTGAAAATCAAGGCAAGCAAGGGGAGGTTGCCCTTGGCCTGGCTGGGCTTGGGGATTTGGTTACTACGGGGTTTAGTCCCCATTCTCGTAATCGACAAGTGGGTGATCGGTTGGTAAAGACTGGTGAATCTAGCTTGAAAAGCGAAGGGCTTGCTTCATTACCACTAATTGTTGAATTACTTGGTAAAAATGTGAATAATTTTCCCATCCTTCGGGCGTTGGAGGAAGTAGTTATTCAGAACAGGAACGCAAAAATAACTTTTACTACACTTATAAGGTAGGTACTTTAGCGCTGGGCCTGATTTTTATGAAAATCTATTTTTTTGGAAATTCTTATGATAAAATATAGGTACGGAAAAAATAAAAACAAACCTTATCGAAGTTCGTTGGTACAAATTATTTATGAAAAAAGATAAAACGCAATATGTTTGGGGGGTGTTGAGGTTGGGAATGGGTTGGCTTTTCTTTTGGGCCTTTCTTGATAGGACTTTTGGACTTGGGTTTTCTACGGCACCGGAAAACGCATGGCTTGCGGGTGGTTCGCCAACATTTGGGTTTTTAAGTTTTGCCACAAAGGGTCCTTTCGCTGAGTTTTATCAGGGATTGGCGGGGAATCCAGTGGTGGATTGGCTCTATATGTTAGGGCTTCTCCTTATAGGATTGGCACTTCTTTTGGGAGTTGGGGTTAGGGTCGCAGGTTACGCAGGGGCTTTGATGATGATGTTGATGTATAGTGCGGGGTTCTTACCCCCAGAGAACAATCCTTTTATGAACAAGCACATTATCTTCGCAATTCTTTTTGTGGGGCTTGCGGTATCAGGGTCTGGTCGCTATTTTGGGCTTGGTAAGCATTGGGCTCGCACAAAATTAGTTAAAAGATACTCTTTCCTAGAGTAAGCATTGCTATCGTCAAATAAGAATGGAGCTCTAGGCTTGAGTGTAGGCGTGGGGCTCGCAGTATCAGGAGGGTTGTTTTAGTGCCTGATTGGTGCTTTGTTTATTATAAAAGGAGCGGAAAGAATTGCGATACCCCTATTAATTTTTCACATGCTTACAACTTTTATACCGCTTTTTGCTTTGCCACACATAACATGGAGCGGTTTTATGACACCAACCCTTGAGGGGCAATATATTATAAAGAACATTATTATTATCGTAGTCGCGATTGGCATAGCCGCGCATTCGCGTCCACTGAAACAATAGCGACGGGTAGATATCCGAAGTGATGAGGTATGCCTTGTGGTGGCGCATAGTGTAGAAGGGTATTTTTATAGTGAGAGAGTTTGTGGGGGTGTTCTTGTGTTTCAAAATATCCCCACAATCTCGCTTGGCAACTTTGTGTTGTAAAATAATTCAGATAGGGTTGCTCAGTTATAAAAGAACACAGACAAGTATTGTTGGGTAAACCTATTTATGTACTATCAGACAAAGACGAAGAAATTTGCCGGCATGTTTTATTTAGGGGCTTTATGTTCTAACCGGAAGAGTTAGCGAAAGTTTTGTTACTTTTGAGAAAGTTGAGAAAAAACCAGGTGAATAAAAGGAGCGATTGAGCGGATTGAGGGAGCAATTTGATTTAAAAGTGAAACGAGCCCCAACTTGGCGAACGAGATCGTTTCACCAGTGGGGCTCACTGTTTGGGACGAGCTTGGACTCGTCGAAGAATATTGTAAGGATCCGGAGCGCGACCCCATAGTGGTATTCGCCAACCTTTACTACGAATAAGTGGTGGTTGGGGAGCCCGTGCTGTCCGAGAGCGTTTACGCGCATCTGCGAAGACTTCACATCGAGTGTGAAGTTGCAGATGTATGGGTTTTGTCCCCAAATTTCGAAGTCAACTTTCGGATTGTTTGGCTTTTTACGCTCGAATTTGAGTAGACCATGTTTTTGAAGAAACGCAAGTGTTTCCTCTACTAGGTCCTCCGCATTTTCTCCGCGCTCAGATCCAAGTTGACCGATTGTTCGAAACAGATTTTTTATCTCCTTTTTCTGTTGCGCGGTCAGAGCCTTACGTTTGTGTCGGCGTCTATTTTTCAAGGTTCGTCACCTCCCTCTAAACCTATATCTATAGAGAACTATATTTATAATTATGTGTCAATACCGCAAAATGGGGCATCCCTAGTCAATTGGTACAAGACTAAGCGACCTTTCTGGGTATTCATGCGGTGAATTAAACATTTCTGGTGAGGAAAATCTGAAGCAGAATTCCCTTTTTGCTGTGAATGTTCCTCTTGTGTTCAACGGGCCACTATTTTTCAAATGCCTCGGCTTTTCGACACTTAGATTTTACTCCCCTAGACGTAGCTTCCTCTAGACCCGCCTGCCGGTCGCACATTACCAAAGGCTATGGCCGACGGGGCGCAGGCAAGGGCGGACAGGCGGGATAAACAGGACAAGATAAAAAATATTATCTACGGGAGCGCCAGGGCTCGTCCACCGAAGGTGGATTCATCCCTGGTGGAAACCCGCCTTATTGTTTGCGGGCAATGAGAGAATCGCCAGCCAGAGGCTGGTCCGCCTCTGGCGGAAACTCTGACTTTTGCGGGGGCACCAGGGCTCGAACCTGGAAGACAGCTTTTGGAGAGCTGCAGTTTACCAATTAGCTTATGCCCCCTCGCGTTTCATTATATAGCATATCTTTCAGCTTTCTTCGACCCCCGCCACTTTTCCAATACAATTCTCGTTTTCGTGCCTCTACTGAAGTGTTAAATTCCTCATGAAATAGTAGTTTTAGTGGGCGTTTGAATTTAGTAAATTTTACATGGTCGGAGTTATGTTTTTTTAGTCTGCCCTGCAAATCGTTGGTATAGTCAACATAAGTTTTGTTATCTTTATCACTTTTACAGGATGTAAATGTAAAACATGTATTCACAGAGCGGGTAACGACTTGCATCTTGCCCGCTACCTCATCTTCCCAAAATTGCAATTGCATATATAAAGAAAGGCCAAGTCAGACTTGGCCCTCCTCAAACTCGCGAACCGAGTTTGACTCGGGAGCGGGCGAGGAGAATCGAACTCCCGTCTCTACCTTGGCAAGGTAATATAATAGCCACTATACGACGCCCGCGAGTGAGAAGAATATGAATATATTAACATATTTTACCCCCACAATGTGAGCGATAAATAGTTGTATGTTGTCGCAATATATTAATAATCTATTCTTAAGTCTACTTATATTGTAAAATATTATGTGATATCTTTTTTATTCCAAGATATGTTAAACATAGATGCGCTAAAAAAGTTTTATAAAGAGCACAAACGAGAGTCAACACTCGCTTTTATCGCGCTTATTATAATTGTGGGAGTGGTGTGGTTGTTGGTGGGCGCCCTTGGGACCAACATAGATGAACATACGAAGCCGTCTTTTGTGCCCCAAGAGTTTACTGACGCCAGATTGCGCGCGATAGGCACTGCAGAAAAACTCGTCGGGCTAACCGCTGAGGCGGCGATTAACATTGAAAAAATAAGTATTGCCGACCAAGACGGTGACTACGCGAGGGGCTCTTATTTAGTCGCCGACGAACGCGAGCGGAACCAGGGGGTACGCGATACCGCGGTGGAGCTTTCCGAGAATTTGCACGATATGGCGAACTTATTACTTGAGGTGCGCCCACAGCAGGCATCCGCGGTTGGATTCCAGGCCGTAACTCTTGGTATTGAGCTTGTCCAGCGTATGATTTCATACAGTAATAATATACAGGAGCTCCTTATTGTCGTGGATGCGCGCTTGCGGTCCGGTGGCACTGTGGATTATGACAAGCAAATCCAAGGCCTGGTTGGCAGAATCAATGCCGATGTCGCGGAGGTCAATCGTCTCAACCAGGAATACAGGGGTCTTATGAGACAATTTAATAAGTTAACCGCACAAGGAGGTGGGTGAGATTAAGCTATTTAATGAAGTTATACTTGGGAATTAGGGGTAAAAGAAAGACTAATAGACGAAATTGATACAATAAAATGTTACGCTATCCTAAAGACGCATTTGGCCCAGAATATACGATAAGAGTATATGACCCCGAGGTGGGAATGGAGGGGTTTTTGGTTATTGACAACACTATTTTAGGTCCAGGGAAGGGTGGGGTTCGCATGACTCACAATGTGAACGAAAAGGAAGTATCTAGACTTGCCCGCACAATGACATGGAAAACGGCGCTCATGGATATTCCGTTTGGCGGTGCAAAGGCAGGGATTGTGTGGGATAAGGGAGATCCGTTAGAAAAAAAGAAACAGTATATACAGAGTTTTGCCCGAGCGATTAAACCCTTTGTTCCCGATAACTACATTACAGCACCTGATATAAACACAGGAGAAGTGGAGATGCAGTGGTTCGCGGAGGCTATAGGAGATTGGCACTCGTCAACAGGGAAGCCATCAGACTATTGTATAAAGTTTCTCGGCATAGATACAAAAAAATGTGGTATACCACACGAAATAGGGAGTACGGGGTTTGGTATTGCGCAGTCCGTAGTTGTTGCCACCAAGTTGAGAGGCATTGATATTAAGGGTTCAAGAATAGCAATTCATGGATTTGGAAATGTTGGGTCTTTTAGTTATAGATTTTTAGAGCGCATGGGCGCTAAAGTGGTTTCTGTCTCAGATAGAAGCGCCGTTCTTTATAATAAAAATGGTTTGAATAAAAAAGAGCTTGAGAGTCTCATTGATAGGAGGGGGTCACTTAGTGAATATTCGGATAAATCTTCGGTTATATCGGATGACGAGTTTTGGGGTTTGCCGGTTGATATTTTTATACCCGCGTCCGTAACAGATGTAATTAATGATTCAAATAAAAATTCAATACGGGCCAAAATCATTGTTGAGGGTGGAAATATCCCAATGTCAGAGGAGATTTCAGATGAACTTTTTCATAAGGGGATCCTTATTGTACCCGATTTTGTTGCAAATGGAGGAGGGGTTGTGGCTTCGTATGCAGAGTATCGTGGGTATACACCGACTAAGGCCTTTGCGCTTTTGGAAGAAAAAACAAAAACTAACACAAGGCTTGTTATGGAAAAAAGCATAAGCGAAAATAAAAATCCTCGTGAAATCGGCATTGAAATAGCAAAAGAACGCATAAACAAGAGGCAAAAAGAACTCGGTAATGATATGCACCGAAGAGGATTAGCCCTCTCGCGTCCCAAGTAGAGCGTACCTGCATATTTTAAAAAAGAACTTGACTAAGTGTCAAGTTCTTGTCCTCCCAAGGCGCTCGGCTTGACGAAGTGGATAAGCTGTGGATAAAAGGCCGTGTGTGGGTTCAGTAATATAATATCCAGTTGGGTTTGTAAGACAATAACGTCTTTGGTGGCTAATCTCCTACCTTATAGACAATGATACAGGGAAATTGATAAAAACAGGCGGATTTCCGGCAAGAGTTATGGAGTTAAGGCAATTTGGCGTAATAACACTTAAGGCAAAAAGCTTGGGTACGACGGTGATAAATATTGAGGGAGTGGATATGGGAACTTTTCTGTACGATATTTTCGCGGTCCTGGTTTTTGTGGGTGGGATATTTGCTTGGCGCAAGTGGGGAAGGAAGAGTAAATCTTAGGTCTCAAGTATTCGTAAAACTAAAAACGCCCTAGGTGGGTATTTTTGTTATTTTACGTGGTCGGGCTGCTGGGTAATCGAACGTCGCTCGACACCCGTCTCGCTCCCACGAACCCAGCGGTTCGTGAGCTCCGCCACGGGGAAACTCCCGTTTCCCCGACCCCCTTCCCGTTCGAATCCCAGATAGAAATACACAAAAAAGACGTCTCATAAAGGGACGTCTTTTTTGTGTATGTCGGGCTGCTGGGATTCGAACCCAGTCTACATGGTCCCAAACCAAGCGTGCTGGCCGTTAACACTACAGCCCG
>CAZMCG010000008.1:0-5692 GCA_964565105.1 uncultured Candidatus Saccharibacteria bacterium | reverse complement strand
TCCTACACGGAGGGGACCCAGTGGCTTCCCCTCCGACCCACCCCTCGTTCGATTCCTTCAGAGACAATATACAAAACCAAAACACCCATAAAGGGTGTCTTGGTTTTGTGTGTCTCCCCGGAAGGAATCGAACCCTCATTTAGAGATTAGAAGTCTCTCGTTCTATCCGTTGAACTACGGGGAGGAGTGAAGAGCGAAATGAAAATTGTAAATTTTCATTTTCTCTGAGCGACGAACCCGCAAGAAATTGCTTTGCAATTTCGCCACGGGGAGGAGCCTTAATCTCAGATGCCATCTCCGCAAGAAATTGCTTTGCAATTTCGCCACGGGGAGGAGTGAGAAGCTTGCTTCATCATTTGCTCCGAGCGACGAACCCGCAAGCCCGCGATATACTATCGGGGCGCCACGGGGAGGTCGCCTGTGCCCTCGGCAGGAATCGAACCCACATTTCAGGATTAGGAATCCCGCGTTCTATCCGTTGAACTACGAGGGCGAGTGAGAAAATAAAAATGAAACTAGTTTCATTTTTATTTTCGAACGAGCCCCTCGCAAGAAATTGCTTTGCAATTTCGCCACGAGGGCAGTGTGCTTCGAACGAGCCCCTCGCAAGCCCGCGATATTTCTATCGGGGCGCCACGAGGGTATCGCGACTTCTACAATATATCAAACACTACCTCAATTACAATATCGGACTCAATACACTATGCTTATATGAGAAACGATAAAGAGGCCGTTCTCAAACTTCGCCTAGAGGGAAAGAGGTCACTCACCACCCAGTATCTCTCGCTAATTCTGACCCTGCTCTAATAAAAATTTATCTTCGATTTTTGAGAGAATATTGTTGTGTTCCCGAAGATAAAATTAAAGCAACCATACATGCATTTCCGCATCAAAATCTTATAGAACTTCAAGAATTTTGGGAGTAGAAGACAGGAATACTCCATAAAAACTTTGGGAAGACTACTGTAAGTATAAGTAAATCAAGCCAAGGAAAGCGTCCTTATAATCGATTACCCCACGGGACTCTTCAGGTTCGTGTAAATGATACAAAGTTATTCCACAGGATCCTGGGATATATTGAAGGACTAAAAAAATTTGTGTAGACTTCTTAAAGCAATGTTGCGGATATCGTAATATTGAAAGCCGTGGTGGCGAAATTGAAAAACGATTTTTTGCCACGGCGTCGCTCGCGATAAATACAAATAGAATTCGTATTTATCGCTTACTTGCCGCGGTGGCGTTACCACTTGCTGCGGCATCACTCGAGACAAATATATACACAAGCGTATACATTTATCTCTCGTTCGCCGCGGTAGCTCAGTGGTAGAGCAGTGGCTTGAAGAGCCTCGTGTCGTCAGTTCGATTCTGACCCGCGGCACTGAGATGAAAAAGGTGTATAAAAAACCAAAAATACTTGTAGCAGTATCGGGGGGATTTGACCCATTGCATATTGGACATGTGCGGCTTTTTGGGCACGCAAAAGAGCTTGGTGATGAGCTCGTTGTTATTCTTAATAATGACAACTGGCTCAAAAAGAAGAAGAAGCACATTTTTATGCCCGAGAACGAACGCGCGGCAATAATTGAGGCATTAGAAGTGGTTGACGGAGTTGTGCTAACCGATCATAAGGAAAATCCCGATGATATGAGCGCTAACTCAACCCTACGCAAAGTGAAACCAGATATTTTCGCGAATGGTGGAGATAGAAAGATGGATAATATACCCGAGATAAAAGTATGCGAAGAAATTGGCTGTGAGGTGGTGTTTGGTGTCGGGCGTGACGGTAAATCCCAATCGAGTTCATGGCTCCTGGAAGATTATCTAAAAAAGCACAAATAATTTACACAACCTTACATTGCTCTTAATATGGTAAAATTGTCTATGCCGATGTATTATATCGGTGTCTCCGTATAGTGAAATTTACTATGGGGCAGGCGTGGTGGCTGTAGCTTAATGGTAAAGCTCCGCTCTGTGGCAGCGGCGACGGGGGTTCAATTCCCCTCAGTCACCCATTGACATCCAAGAACCCCGCATATGTGCGGGGTTCTTGGATGGCGTTGACCTGAGAGGAATTGAACGCAAAAGGGGGTCCCTCCTCCGCATGAAACTGCGGGCGGGCAGGCGGGGAAAAGGGACGTTTTCCCCGTTGGGGTGACCTGAGCCGAAGCAGCGGAGGCGAAGACCAGAGGGCGGAAGCCCTATGGAGTTCTACTCACATTAGTCGAGGTGATATAGTAAAGCAGACCCTAGCTTTGTAGAATCACGTAATGGAGTGGCGTTTTTATTATATATAACTTACTCTAGTATCTAAAAAACAAACACCCGCCATCCTTACTAGATAGAAGGTGTTTGCCATCTAGTTAGGTGGGGCGGGTTATTTCCAGGCCGAACGCGGTCCAGAGAGTGCCTCCCAGACACTCGGGGTGCTTAGCTTGCACATTTTGCGGTCATATCGCAATGAGATGCGAGTTGCAAGAACAAGTATCAAGTGTCCCACTAGAACCATTAGTGTTATTTCCCAGTTGGCTGTGAAGCCTAGTAGGAATAACCCAGCGAGCACTCCCCCCACTACGTCGTCCGCCATAATCCAGAATGATCCACTTTTCAGATCAAATAGATTCACGGGGAATGGCTTTAACATATCAAAATAACGGAAAAGCCCAAATGCGAGTACTAGCCACAGGAACCCACTAGGAGCGAAAGAGGCGGCTACAAAATATCCGACAATTTCATCCCATGTTATTTTGGGATCGTCGTGGGTTTCAAGTTCTAAGGAGACACGACCAACGAGCCATATCCCAAGGAGGAACATAAGAATCGTAAGCGTAACCATCACACCCGTAGTCCATCCAAGGATAGTTGTCATAACCCACCACAAACCAATGGCGGGCACTGTTCCATAGGTGCCGGGCATTGATCCCGGAAGACAAGATGCTCCGAAGCTTGTTGCGACGAATTGATGTGGGTTTTTGAGAGGTCTTATTTGTGATTTTGTAGAAGATCTTAGCATGCCAAATCCTTTCATTTGGTATTAAAAAACTACCAGTATTAAGGGTTTGTGTCAAATTAAATTATATTTTTCTCCAACTTCGTTTTTATGCACACTTTTATAGTGTCTGTGGTATAGGGTTTGTATGATAAGGTTTTAGGATATGAAAAATCCAATTATTCTTGCTCACCGTGGAGCTTCTGGTTACGAACCGGAAAATACTCTCAGAGCCTTTAGGAGGGCTATTGAGTTAGGGGCAGATGGCGTGGAGCTAGATGTTCATCTTTGTAGGAGTGGGGAATTAGTAGTTATCCATGACAGTACAGTAAACAGAACCACTAACGGCATCGGCAGGGTATCTGATATGGCTCTTGAGGAATTAAAGAGGTTAGATGCTGGTAAGGGGGAGAAAATTTCAACTCTAGAAGAGGTGATAAGGGCGCTCGGCAAAGACGCAATTATAAATATTGAGTTAAAAGGCAAGGGGACGGTTAGTCCATTGGCACAATTACTGGATACATTTGTAAAAAAACATGGGTGGCCCCCAGAGTCTTTTATCGTTAGCTCTTTTAGTAGGACTAAGTTGAGAGAATTTGTAAAGATTAATTCTGAAATCAGACTCGGTCTTTTAACTATGGGAGCTCCTCTGGATGTTTTTATAGGAGCGTTTTTGCATAATCTTTATGTAATTTATCTTCCAAGGTGGTATATGAAAAAGTGGATAATAAGCTTTTTTCAGAAAAGGGGCTTGAGGGTTTTTCTTTTTACTCTAAATGGCCCAGATGATATGTCTTTAGCTAAAGAACTAGGTGTTTATGGGGTGGTCACCGATTATCCAGACAGAGTATAAAGTTCGACATCTTATTGCGGTGGAAAATATTTAAGATATACTTATTTTTTAGTTATATTATAATTATTAATATGGATTTATCTTTTGAGGTCGTAATCTTTTATCTACTACTCATTGACGCTATCGGGGCTAACCTGATGTCGTGGATTGATGGAGAGCGTTGGTATCAGAAACATTTTAGGATCTTATCTCGTTACTTTCCAGCGGCAAGAGGATGGACGACATATTATCTTATTCTTGTCCTCTGGATTGGCGTAATTTTGTATAGGTCTGGGATATTAGCTTTTTAAGCGGACATTCGCCGATTTACCGGCACGATACAAATTAGGCTATGTATCATATAAAACCACACCTAAGCGGATCCCTATATGATTACTTCCGTAATAAAGAACTTGACGAGCTTTACGCTTTTTTTGGGCTAAGGGAATTTGCCCTATCTCTCATAGGCATCTTCGTCCCGATATATCTACTTACTCTGGGTTTTTCATTGCAGGGTGTCGCAGTTTATAGCCCGATACACTACACGGCAATCATTTTGTTCTACCCACTTTCTATTTACACAGGAGCGAGGTGGGTGCTCAAAAAAAACTCGGCGTTAGTAAGCTCGACAAAAAGAAATAAAGCGGGCGTGCTTTACTGAGTGTAAGTTGAGGTGAGCGTGATATAATATCTGTATATGGTAGAGATATTGTCGTTTTTTATTGTTATTATTGCGGGCCTTTTGTTCTCGGAGCTTTTTATAAGATTCCATTTTCCGTGGGTAGTCGCGCTTATTCTAGGTGGCATATTGATCGGCCCTTTTGGGCTAGGAATTTTTGAGTCGAACAATACACTCTCATTTTTAGCTGAGATCGGGCTTATTTTTCTTATGTTTATGGCGGGAATTGAGACGAAACTCTCTGGATTAAAAAGTCTGCGTGGGAAAAGGTTATCAATTCCTCTTTTAAACGGTGGCCTGCCATTTTTAGTAGGGTTCGGAATAGGGTTATATTTTGGGTATGACTTTATCGCGTCCCTCCTGCTCGGTATTATTTTTATCTCATCATCTGTCGCAGTTATAATCCCATCTATAAAAGCACTCGGACTTGCGAATAAAAAAATTGGCAAGACTATAATCTCAAGCACGGTTCTTGAAGACATTGTGAGCCTGCTTTTACTTTCAATTATTCTTCAAACCACATCACCCGTTGCAAATATGCCGCTCCTTATTTTTTATCCATTTTTGATAATTACGCTGATCGCACTTCGGTGGATTATATCAAAACTTCGTTGGTTTTTTGCAAGCGAGGCGAAGCGGGGATTAGAGTTGTTTCAATTTGAGCTCCGCTCAATATTTGTGATTTTAATAGGTACGGTTATTGTGTTCCAATTTTTGGGGCTCCACTCTATCGTCGCCGGATTTTTTGCGGGACTTGTACTGTCCGGGTCTATTAGAAGTGACGCAATCAAGCAAAAATTAAACGCGATAAGCTATGGTATTTTTATCCCTATCTTTTTTGTTGTTTTAGGATCGGGTACAGATTTTAGTGTGTTTTATAATATTGCGGGAATCGCACTTTTTACGGGTGTTGTTATTATAGGATCTATGTCCACAAAATTTATAAGCGGGGTTATAGCGGGAAGGTTGAATGGCTTTACCGCGCGCGAGGGCGCACTGTTGGGTGCCTCGACCATCCCGCAACTTTCAACAACACTTGCGGTGGCGTTTACGGCGGTTAGTGTTGGTATATTTGATGCTGATATAATGACGGTGTTAGTTGCGCTTACCATCGTTACAACTTTCATAAGCCCGCTTCTGATGCGCGCGATTGCTGGGCGTGGGGGGCACAAATTAACACACAGCACATAATAAC
>CAZMCG010000007.1:14642-21274 GCA_964565105.1 uncultured Candidatus Saccharibacteria bacterium | reverse complement strand
GTCTGTGAAGGAGAAGTTCCGGAACATTGAAGAGTTGGGCCTTGATGCTGTTAAGGTTATTAACGGTTCTCCTTCTGCTATTGGATTAGCACCTGAGTCTGTGCAAGCGAAGTTCCGGAACATTGAAGAGTTGGGCCTTGATGCTGTTAAGATTATTAACGGTCTTCCTTCTGTTATTAATTACGCGCCTGAGTCTGTGAGAGGGAAAGTGACGTTGCTACGTCGCTTAGTTAATGTGCTCGAATGGTCTCCGCTGCACGGTAGTAACGCTGACACGCAGCATCAACTTGACCCAGTTAACTCTCTTATTGAATCATATCCGGCCATACTCGGATTCAACAAAAAAAAGTTACTCGTGCTTGCAAGAATTGCCAGTACACAGCTAGAGAAAAGTGCTCGTACCGAACCGATTGAGAATATTAGAACAGCGCTATTTATGCCTCTTGAAAAATACATTATCGCCCTTGAGAAAATGAATACGGAAGAACCGATTGATATGAATGACCTAAAAAGACGTGCGGCTGCTGTCAAACTGAACGCCGAACAGCGCCAAGAATTGGCACGTGAGATGACAAACGCTCAGAAGCCCGACCCTATCATCGCAGATGCATATAAGCGATATAAACGACCCAAAGTGCAGTAATATTCTCCGTACGGTGTGATCAAAAATGTCGAGAAAATTGAAGTTCTTTATTTAGAATTCAAAAAACTAAAAACGGTGTTCGCATAAACCGAGCCGAAATTCTATGACAAAAAACCACCTCACACTCTTAACCTTCATGGGGCAATGCCGCACATCAAAAAGGAAAGAACCCACCGAGAAGTCGGTGGGTTGCGTTGTGTTTATTGTCCCTCATTCCTAGTTTATGGGTTGCCACCCGTTTCACTAGGACCGTAGACTCAAGTTTAAACTGCAGCTTGTACTTGCAGCAAACGTCCCCTCGCATCTGGAAAATCTCTAGGAGAATTCCAGGTACGTTGCCTGTTACCAGACCACTGTTCCCTTTCGGGAGGTGTTTGTTTGGGTAAACTACCGCGACTTACATCACCTCTTGAAGTGTGTAGCAACCCACTCCCACGCAGGAATGAGGTTGTCTGGGGTGAGAGTGTATGGATCTGCCCCCATACCACCACAGCAGTAAGAGTGATAGATTCCAATGGTGCCATCAGCGTATACGAGATCCCTACCATCATCGTATACCGGGCGATCATTGGGAAATCTGTCCACGGCGAGCACTTCATCTGACTTGGGTTCAAAACCCTCAGTCGAAGTGCTGTAAACAATATTCTGATTCATGGCTCACCTCCTTTCAAAGTGAACTCGTTTAGGATGGCGCCTAAACTACATCTTCAAAGAACGTATTATGTTTTATATCATAGAACTTTCTATTTGTCAATAGCCTGGGTTGGGGCATCCCTAATCAATTGGTACATGACTAAGCGACCTTTCTGGGTATTCATGCGGTGAATTAAACATTTCCGGTGAGGAAAATCTGAAGCAGAATTCCCTCACGTATTCTTCAAGGTTTTCCGACCAATGGTGATGATACATCCTCCTCACAAAGGTGCGGTAATTGCCGAATATGCCTTCAATTTCGGAGGTGTGTTCAAACTCAAATTTGCTGTGGATGTCCCTCTTGTGCTCAACAGGCCACCACTTCTCAATGCCCCGATATATCGCAGCTCCATCTGTCCAGAGCTCACTCCCGGGCTTAATCTTCTGATGGAGAAAGTGGGTGGCATGGTGACGCTGTGCGCTTGTGCCGGAGAACACATAATAGGCGAGCTTTCGTGATCCTTTCTCTTTTGCCATCATAAGCACCATGTTTTTGAAGTATGCCTCATCAAGTTGGACAATATGCTCTAATACATGGGTTTCCTGGGGCAGGTATCCTCTGAAGTTGTCGTACCATCTCCTTGCAGCCTCTTCTGAGAGTCCTGTGAGCGCGCGGCACGATCTACTTGGTCCAGCACCACAGCACAAGCCAGAACTTCTGATACGAGAGTTTCATGTCTGAAAGCCATGTATGGCTGGTTGGTGAGAGCTTTGTTTAACACCTCTTGCATCTATACCGCTTCTCATACACAACCACTCTCCTACTCTTGCATGTGGGGCAGAAGAGGTTTTTGCCGAAGACAATGCGTCTCAGGTATTTCCGAATCTGTGCTTCGGATGGCACTTGTTTCAATTGGTACATCTCTTTCATGATACAAAAGCTGTACCAATTGGCTTAGATTACCCTACGTAAAGACATTGCGTTAAGTGAAATCTATGATAAGAGTTCTATAAAACCATCTGAGCTAATAGGCATAGGAGATAGTCGTAATGATTTACACTTGTTTGCATCAGTTAGACATAGGGTAGCAGTTGCGAATGCTGACCCGGAGCTACTTGCAGAAGCAGATGAAGTAGTTTCATCGCAGGAGGAGGGTGGATTAGCGGAAGTGGTCAGGAGGTTTCAGGGCTAAGGGAAACCACAGCCTCATCAATGGACTCGAACCTTGGTACTCCTTGTTTCTCCCAAGATACAATAAAGTCCCTGTGTTCAATAACCGCTTCAAAATCTTCTTCTTTTGCACCTCCATCGTAGTTAAGCTGCTGCCTCTTCTTAATGAATTCTTTGTGAATACTCCAGGATGGAATAACTATTGCATCTGGCTTTAGAAAATGATTAGAAGAACCTATTATCCAAAATCCAAGTTTCTTCGCCTGTATAGTTATAATATCGCTGCGATCATTAATCTCCTGCACTAAGTCAAAATTAGGTTCCCACTCGTCATTTAAGGGGTCAGCGTTAGTGATGTCCCATAGATAGTCACCATCTATCCAGTGGAGCTTCGCTTGTCGTTCCACGAAGTACGTTTTTCCAGAGCCAGAAGGTGCGAGAATGAATAAACCAAAGTCGTGCTTTATATATGTTTTTGCTATTTTATTGAAAATGTCTGTTCCATCAGAAAAGATTACAGGTGTATTCGGTTCAATCGGCTTTTTTTTATGGCTAGTCATACCCAGTAATTATATCTCACTTTTAACTGAGTAGTAAATATCGATTAGTTTGCCTAAGTTTTTTTGAAAGTCGTAAGATTCGAGGATATTATTCCTCGCTTCGTGCCCCATGCGCCGAGCGCATAGCAGCTCGGCAAGAAATTAGAAATATTTGTACGCAATATCGCTGCGTCTGGAAATCTCTAAAATTCTGTTCTGATGTTCATTGCGTTTAAAAATGATTCTGTTTTTGCCGACATGAATACGAAATATGTCTTCGTAACCCTTGAGTTTTTTCACGTCTAAATTACTTATATCATCTGCTGCTATTTTTACGACAGCTGATTCAATTTTTTCGCGCTCAATCTTAGATAGTTTCAGGAGAAATTTCTTAATTTTCTCCATAGAGTTCTTTAAGCGCTTTAAGAACCTTTGTCACAGGAACGCCCTTTTTATCAATCTTTGTGAAATCAACTACCGTTTCCCATCCCTCCTCATTATCTGTCGGGGTAATTCTAAATACGGGGCAGGTATCCTCTGAAGTTGTCGTACCATCTCCTTGCAGCCTCTTCTGAGAGTCCTGTGAGCGCGCGGCACGATCTACTTGGTCCAGCACCACAGCACAAGCCAGAACTTCTGATACGAGAGTTTCATGTCTGAAAGCCATGTATGGCTGGTTGGTGAGAGCTTTGTTTAACACCTCTTGCATCTATACCGCTTCTCATACACAACCACTCTCCTACTCTTGCATGTGGGGCAGAAGAGGTTTTTGCCGAAGACAATACGTCTCAGGTATTTCCGAATCTGTGCTTCGGAGGGCACTTGTTTGAGTGTGTACATATATTTCATGATACAAAAGCTGTACCAATTGGCTTAGATTACCCGTTTGGTTGGAATTGACAATATATTTTATGTATGGCATAAATCTAACCTATAAGTTCTTTACATATGAATTTTGTTGGGCAGTTGAGTTCGAGTTTTTCACACCCCATAGGTTTATATATATAGACTTATGCGATGTGGGAAACTCAAAAAGAGAGTCCCCCTAAAGAAAGGTTGACTATGTCGAAAAAAGATATGCTCGGTCCCGCCGTCAGGAATCTCGTGGCACTTCCGAGCGATGCGCTTGGTACTGCTACCGACCTTTTAGACAAGATGGCGAACCCAGGATGGACAGAGGCCGTAAAACATTTTCTTCGTAAAGAGGAGATTGTGTGGCGTGAGTTTCTGCGTCCCGTAGGTGAGTTCACTCTCTCTGCGAGAAAAGAGACCCTTGATCCGCAGGTGCGCCTCCGGACCCGTGAGGGGTTGTGGGTGTCACCGTACTTTCAGGACAATGTCCTGAAGTACGCCAATACCCTCGAAAATACCCCTGAGATAAAGCTCGAATCGTTCGAGCTTATAAAATCAGCCAATGATTTGGAAATTATGGGTGAGCTTCCCCTAGACCCCATGGATGTCGACACCACTTGCGTTGCCTTAGCGCAGATGATTGACCGGCAGCCTGGTGGAGAGGAAGGCTTTCTCCTAATTAACGGTCGCTGGAACATCTTTTACGCACAGGTTGGTGGCGAGGAGGTCTACATGCTGTATATCTACAGAGATTACGGCCGCAAGGAATGGCGTATCTACGCCTTTCCTCTCCGTAAAATCCGATGGAGTAAGGACTGTCGGGTTCTTTGCACAACTGCTTGAAACTTGGCCCTTGGATTCTCCGCTTTCCACTTGTGGTATGCGGAGAGTCCGGGGGCTATTTCTTTTTATACTCATATTTTTGTATGCTAATTATTAAATATCTATGAAGAAAGGTAGAAAAGTTTTTGCTGGTATGTCCCTGAAAAAATTCTTTCGGAATTCAACGGGACAGGCGGGCGGAGAAAATAAAGAGAAACTCACTGTTTATGTTGGTGTATCAGGTGGGGTAGACTCGTCGGTTGCCGCTTTGTTACTCAAAAATGAGAATTATGATGTAGTTGGGGTACATTTGCGTTGCTGG
Source organism: uncultured Candidatus Saccharibacteria bacterium (assembly GCA_964565105.1). Classification (GTDB taxonomy): domain Bacteria; phylum Patescibacteriota; class Minisyncoccia; order UBA6257; family Colwellbacteraceae; genus CAZMCG01. The sequence goes on along the minus strand of CAZMCG010000007.1, from coordinate 16,292 downwards.
AACAGAGACGGCTGCGATGAGCCCGAAGCCGAAGACGCAAGGCGCATCGCGGATAAGATCGGGATTCCTTTCTACGTTTTTGACCTGGAAGAGGAATATAAAAAGCGGGTCGTGGACTATATGATAGATGGCTATAAGAGGGGTATTACGCCGAATCCTGATGTGATGTGTAATAAGGAGATTAAGTTCGGTCTGTTTTTGGAGAAAGCGCTTTCAATGGGGGCGGACTTTGTAGCGACGGGACACTATGCGCAAAAGCGTGAAGTCAAAAGTAAAAATGAAAAAGGCAAAAATTTACCTACTACATATTATCTACTACACACTGCTCGGGACGAGCAAAAGGATCAGTCCTATTTTCTTTGGACTCTTACCCAGAAACAGTTGAAGCACATATTATTTCCGCTGGGGAACTTAATAAAAACTGAAGTGCGAGAATTGGCGCGCGAGGCGGGGCTTCCAATCGCGGACAAAAAGGACTCGCAGGGGATTTGTTTCGTGGGTAAGGTGTCGCTGAAAGATTTTATTGGAGAATATTTGCCTAAGATTCGCGGGAACGCGCGGACTCCGACCGGAGAGATTTTGGGGACGCACGATGGCGCGCATTTTTATACAATCGGCCAGCGCCATGGGCTTGGCATCGGTGGCGGAGGCGAACCGTACTATGTTGCGGGCAAAGATATTGAAACAAACACAGTAGTTCTTGCAAGGCGAGAAGACAAAGCCCTATATCGCAAAGAAATCATCCTCACAAATACAAACTTCATCAACCCGGATTATATACTTAATTTCCGCCAGAGGCGGACAAGCGCGCCTGCCCACCTTCGGTGGGAATTAGGTAATGAAGGTGAGGAGGTGGATGTGCTTGCACGCATTCGCTATCGCCAGCCATTGGTAAAAGCAAAACTCTCAAACCTATCACCTGTAACCTATAACCTAACTTTTGAGCAGCCTCAAAAGTTCGTAGCTCCCGGTCAGTCGGCAGTGTTTTATAACGCGGAGGGTGAGCTTTTGGGAGGCGGGATAATCAGTTGACGCCGTTAGGCCTCGGTGTTATCTTGGCTTTATAAAAAAAAGATGCGAGAGTCTTGTGCGGTGCATTATCCCATAGCAGAGGTGGGGTTGGTTTCTGGAATAAACAGAGCATCAGGGTTTACCCCCAGATCAGCCCCGTATTTTGTTTTTATAGACTCCCTGATAAGATTTAGATAATGCTTTACACAGGCAAAGGCGATAAGGGGGATACATATTTTTTCGACTCGGAGGAGCGGTCGCCAAAAAGTTCACTGCGCGCGGAGGCGTTAGGTTCTTTGGATGAAGTTAATTCTTTAATCGGTTACTGTAGAGCAAAGGCAAGTTTCAAAAAAAAGAAGAAGCGGGGGAGAAAGAAGCAACCAGGAATAAGCGTCCCAGAGGTTTTAGAGCAAATTCAGCAGGACCTATTTATCATACAAGCGAACCTCGCGGGCGCGTCAAAAGACGTAACGAAAGAAAAAGTCAGGAATTTAGAAAACATTATAAACAGCATTGAGCGGGAGCTCCCTCCGATAAAAAGTTTTTTTTTACCAGGCTCGACAGAGCTTGGGGGTTTACTTGATGTTACGCGTGCTGTAGTGCGGCGAGCAGAAAGAGTAATTGTTCGTTATTCTGGAG
>CAZMCG010000007.1:0-14542 GCA_964565105.1 uncultured Candidatus Saccharibacteria bacterium | reverse complement strand
AATGCATTTACACGATAAGGCATTTTATATTGCACTTTTCTTTATTATAGGAGTTGCGGCAGCGAGTTTTGGGGTGAACATCTGGATTAGTGCTTTTGTCGTTTATATTATAGGTGTTCTTGCGTTTAGTTGGGAAAAACAGGTTATTATTATCGCTATACTCCTTACATTTTTTGGTTCTTTTTACTTTAATTTCTATGAAATTACTCGGGATGAGAAAATTCTTTTTGAGGAAGAGCAAATATTCAGTGGGGTTATCGCGCGCCAACCAAGACACGGCCTTCATTCGCAACAGTTAGATATAGAGCTTGGCGAGCCGTATAGGGGTAAGGTTAGAATTTATACAGCGACACTTCCGCGCTTTGAATTTGGAGAAAAACTGGAATTTACAGGAGTAATTAAGCAGTCTCCAAGTGGTAGGTTAAACACCGTTTTGTTCCCAGATATTGAAGTTGTCGGCGAGGGCAAGGTGAGTGGGTTTAGACAAAAACTTTTTAAGATAAAGGATAGGCTTGTTAAAAATTTACAGGAAGTTCTTCCGCCTAAGCACGCGGCGCTTATGTCGGGTCTTCTTTTTGGTGAGCGCGCGGAGTTTACTGATGAGTTTGAGGACGCGATGATAAAAAGCGGAACAACGCACATAGTCGCACTTTCCGGATATAATGTCGCAATTATCGGCATTACGCTTTCAGCTATGCTTTCGTATTTTTTAAACAGGCGGAAGGCATTTTATATAAGTGTTTTTGCGATTATTTCTTTTATTTTAATGACTGGAGCCGAGGCGTCCGTAGTGCGCGCGGGTATTATGGGAATAGTTGCGCTTTTTGCCGAACGGCAAAGTCGCATATACAGTTTTAGGAATGCGATAGTTTTAGCGGCCCTAGTGATGCTTTTGTTTAATCCGCGTCTTTTTGTTTTTGATATTGGGTTTCAGCTTTCATTTGCGGCGCTTCTCGGCATTGTCTATATTTATCCGTTGATTAAAAGGCGGTTTGAGTTTTTTAGTACCGATGGCGTTTTGGGGTGGCGGCGAAATTTACTCCAGACATTTTCAGCCCAAATCGCTGTGGCACCAATTATTCTTACAACTTTTGGGTATTTGTCTCCTACGGCGCTTATAGCAAATGTTCTTATACTTGAGTTTATCCCGATTACAATGCTTCTTGGATTTATAACCGCAATTTTGGGGTTTCTCCCTTTTGGGCTATCGTTAGTGACGGGGTGGGTTACGAGTTTGTTTTTAGGTTATGAAATATTTATCATTAATTTTTTTAGTTTTAATTGGCTTTAATAGTTTTGTTTGGTACCACGTTTTGGTGAATGACAAGGACGATTTGGATATTTATTTTCTGGATGTTGGTCAAGGGGACAGTCAGCTTATAAAGCTTCCAGGAGGGGCGCGGGTTTTAATTGACGGTGGGCCGGACAAGAGTGTACTTTTTGAGCTTGCTAATGTTTTGCCACGAACAGATAAGTATATTGACTTAGTTGTTGTAACACATCCTCAGCTTGATCATTTTGGGGGGCTTTATGATGTAATTGAGCGACACAAAATCGGCGCGCTTATCATGCCTAACCGAGATGGCAAGTCCGAGGCATGGAAAGATTTTGTGCGTCTTCTTGGTGAGAAAAATATACCGGTTGTGTTTGTGAATGCTGGGGATTTAATAAGTTATAAAACTAGTTCTCTTGCTGTTCTTTCGCCAAATGAGGAATTCCTTAAACACAGAGAGGTTAATGAATCTTCAATTGTACTGGGATTAAATAGTGAGGGAGTTAGGGCTCTTTTTACTGGTGATATAGGTTTTCAAACAGAGAATTATCTGGTTGATGTATATGACATTGATACGGATATTTTAAAAGTTGGACATCATGGTTCAAAGTTTTCTACTGGCTTGAATTTTCTCGCGGAAGCGACACCAAAAATTTCCGTTATTGGTGTAGGTAAAAATAGGTTTGGGCACCCGACAGGCGCAGTGCTTTCTCGCTTGCGATCTGTTGGTAGTAGCATATACAGAACAGACCAAGATGGCACAATACACCTGCAAATAAACGATGGGATCATTGGTGTCTTTGTCGACGATTGACATTATCAGCGGTTTGTAGTGCAAACCAAGCAAGAGAAGTGATAGTACCTTAAGGAGGTCAGATAATGAAACTCAACCTTGAAGATGTGAAACGTGATTTTCATATGAACATAAAGTGGGGGGATTCTGAGTTGAAGGCCGTACGTTACATTCTCGGGTGCCTTAACTCTCAAGGCGAGACCTATACAGAAGAAGCGATTCGCTTCTTCGAGCTTATTGTCAGTGAGTGTTCTTTGTACATACTGCACGACGATTGGCCCGAGGGCGAAGAGTTACTTAAGAAAGCGAGGGACAGGATTAGTATGCACAGAGCGCACGCTCTAACCCGACCTATCTAGCTCCGCGCCCAAAATTGCGCCCATGACAAGCACCGTTACGGGCGCTTGTCATTTTTGAGATACATTATTATCAGCGTAATTCTCTCCGAATCTATCCGTCGCCTGACTGTTGCCTGCACACAGACGGTGTAGGTAGAGGCGGGCAGGCCTCGTTTACGCATTAAACGCATTTTAACGGGACAGGCGCGCGAATTATGTTATGGGGTGTTTTTTTGGATACAACAATTATGTATTCTAAAATTCTCAAGAATATTAGAATAAGTTTATGAGAAAGCGCGCGTGTGAATAGTGTCATTGGACAATCCCACTTGTGTCGTCTGGCGGTATGGAATTGTTCAATGAGTGGGGGTGTGCGGATAGGCCTTACTGGTAAGTCTGGTATGTATATATGTAAATCCATTTGACACGGCTCAGAACAAGTTATGTAAATGTTTTATAAAATAAGAAGAGCCCCGCGCATCGCGCGGGGCTCTTCTTGAGCGACGACGATGGCGGGGTGTGTTGCTTGAGAAGAGCTGAGGCTCCTATTTCCGAAGTCTGAGCCTTTGGTCCCATCCGATGTCTATCTTGCCAGATTCGGATAGACGTGAGGTAGTAAGCCTCGCGTCATCTTCGCTTAGCCCGCGTTCTTTGAGGATGACTACAAGCTCACTCGGATAGAGCGCATCGCCTTCCTCTTGGAGGATGCGGATTACATGCAGTGCAATTTCATCACGAAGATATGGGAGAGTTTCTCCTATTTCTTCTTTTGGCATGCAATCCCGAAGTATGTACCGGAGGCCCTCGTTAGAGAGTAAGCTTCCTTCTCGTCCTTTCTTATCACGGTGAATGCGGAGTGTCTCTGTGAGACTCTCAGTTGATAGACCCACCTCCTTACTTTTAAGTAGAAGCTCCACTACACTCTCTATGATATCAGCTAATCCTAATGACATTTCCTTTCCTTTCTCGTATTTTTCTGTGAGTGTGCGTGTATACATAAAACCATAATAAGTCTCCAAGGTCAATTGCGTGGCGTTGATACTTTTTACTGGAAGTTAATAATCGGATATACTTTAAGTAATGCGTATTTATACAAATGAAACTCCAAGTAAAGTTAACGAGGAAATAGAACTCGCTGGCTGGGTTGACGCCAGGCGTGATCACGGCAAGCTTATTTTTATTGACTTACGAGATAAGGGCGGACTTGTGCAGATTGTTTTTAACGCAAAAGATGAAGACCTTTGGAAGGAGGCGGACAAACTCCGTCCCGAGTGGGTCGTTCGCGTGAGGGGTAAGGTTTTAGGGAGGCCCGATAATATGATTAACCCCGAACTTAAAACTGGAGAGGTTGAAATCTCTGCCGGTGGGCTTGAAGTAATTTCAACTGCAGAAACACCGCCCTTCCCACTTGACACCGACGGCTTGGATATTGACGAGGAGGTGCGGGCGAAATACCGCTATCTTGATCTTCGTCGCGGGCGAATGCAGAAAAACATCCGTGGGCGCCACCGTGCCTTGAAGTTTATGCGTGATTTCTTAACGGACGAGGGTTTTGTTGAAATAGAAACCCCGATATTGGGCGCATCATCACCAGAAGGAGCTAGAGATTATTTAATTCCATCGCGTAATGAGCTCGGGAAATTTTATGCTCTCCCACAAGCACCCCAGCAATACAAACAGCTTTTAATGGTTGCCGGTTTTGAGAAGTACTTCCAGATAGCAAGGGTATTTCGCGATGAGGACACAAGGGGTAATCGTCAACCGGAGTTTACTCAACTTGATATGGAGATGAGCTTTATGAGCCAAGATGAAATTCTTGATCTTACAGAAAAGCTGTTTACAAAGCTCGTAGAAGAGCTTTATCCTGAGAAAAAAATTACCGAGAGACCATGGCCACGTATAAATTATAAAGACGCGATGGAAAAGTATGGCGAGGACGATCCCGATTTGAGAAAAGACAAAGATGATAAGAATGAGCTTGCGTTTGCTTGGATTGTGGGTTTCCCACTTTTTACAGAGCAGAAAGAGGGTGATTTTTTTCACGGTTCAGGAGAGGCAAGTTTTGCGCCATCGCATCATATGTTCACAGCTCCTCACCCAGATGATGTAGGGTTGCTTGAGACTGATCCGTCAAGGATTCGTGGACTTCAGCACGATATCGTGTTAAATGGAGTTGAAATAGGAGGTGGAAGTGTCCGTATTCACAAGCCTGAAATTCAGGAAAAGATTTTTGACCTTATTGGTTTTACGAAAGAGCAGAAAGATCAGTTTTCGCATATTTTAAAAGCTTTTAAATATGGTGTTCCTCCGCATGGTGGTATTGCGGCTGGTGTCGATAGGTTTTTAGCGCTTTTATTTGGTGAGCCGAACATTCGTGAGGTAATTGCGTTTCCGAAAACTGGAGATGGAAAAGATCTGATGATGGATTCGCCCTCGGAGGTTGATAAAAAGCAACTTGATGATTTAGGGATTATAATAAAAAGACTCCCGTCAGACGGGGTAGGGAATGAAAAATAAACTTATGGATAATAATAATTTTCCTATTTTCAAAACGAAGATAGAGGGCGTTACAAGGAAATTTGATTTATCAGACCCGCAGGAGAGGCGTGAATATTTTGACGCGAAAGCGGGTGATGAAATAAAAGAGATTCAAGAATATCTAAAAGATAATACGTTTGTTGCTTATCTTTTGGGAAAGAAAAATTCTGGCAAAGGGACATATACCAAGCTTTTTATGGAGGCAGTTGGTAAGGATAGAGTCGCGCATATTTCTGTGGGGGATGTTGTTCGGGAGGTAGGCCTAGTTCTTCAGGACGAGAAACGCGTGGGGGAGAAAGAAGAAATTGTGAGTTATCTGAAAAACCACTATCGCGGTTTTCAGTCGCTTGACTCGGTAATAGAAGCGCTCGGGTCGCGCAGTCAGGATAAATTACTTCCAACCGAGCTTATTCTCGCGCTTATAAAGTGGGAGCTTGATAAGTTAGGGGGGAGGGCGGTTTTTATAGATGGGTTCCCGCGAGATTTAGATCAAGTTTCGTACTCACTTTTTTTTAGGGATTTAATCGGATATCGATATGATCCCGATTTATTCGTTTTTATCAATATTCCAGAGACGGTTATTGACGAAAGGATGAAGTCCAGAGTTGTATGCCCAAAGTGCAAAACACCGCGTGGTCTCAAACTCCTTGCCACTAAAGAGGTTGGTTATGATAATAAGGAAAGCACTTTTTACCTGAAGTGCGACAGTCAAGAGTGTGGCGGTGAGAGAATGATTAGCAAGGAAGGGGATGAGGCAGGAATAGAATCGGTTCGCGCGCGTCTTGAAAAAGACGATGTGGTCATGGAGAAAGTAATGGGGCTCGAAGGTATACCAAAGGTGTTTTTGAGAAATTCCATCCCGGTTGATAAAAAAGAGGAGTACATAGATGATTATGAAATAACACCCGCGTACAGTTATAAACTCGAGAAGGACGGTAAAACAGTAAAGACGCTTGAATCCTCATGGATTATCAAGGATGATGATGGAACTCCATCGCATAGTCTCCTTGCGCCACCCGTTGTTCTTAGTTTGCTCGGGCAGATCGCGAAAATACTAAAAGAGCCAATTAGCTAATTAGCTATATAATATTGGGCTAAGAAGTTGGTGGGCTGAGTTCTCCATGCATAGCATTTGATATTTTTTTGTGACGCTTTATTTTTAGCTGTATCATACAAAATCTGTGAATGTAAAACTTTCTTGGTTTTATTGGGTTGGGTCTCTTTATCAGCAAAAAGAGTGAGTGGCTGTATGTGTGCACAGAGCATAGATACAAGAAGGGAATTATCAATCGACACTCCAGGGGGCTTGGCTTTTGTTTACCAGTTGGTATTCAAAGGGTTTTTGAGATGGTTATATAGTTTAGCGGTAGAGCAATCGACCATAGTCGGGGAACAGAGGTTCGACTCCTCTTATGACCACGACACGCACACTTACAAAGAGCAAGGGCTCTGTTATACGACTGATAAGGAGAGAAGGGCGATGACCGTGAAAGTGAATTTAGCCGACCTGATTAAGGTGGCTCCAAAGAGAATCTTCAGTTGGACAGGAGGTCATTGGAAGGTGATTCCAACGAACCGCAAAATTCTCGTGAACGGCATTCTCGTGTTTACCGAGCCGAGAGCGGATAGGTTTCGCGTGTCCGGCTATGACAAGCGCAGGGTATCCCAGCGTCTGTGGCACGAAAATCTGTTTGTAAGAGTTACTACAGACCCTGTAAGGGCGAGCTTGAACCTATTTCTGGAGCGTTGGTAAAAAAAGCGCTCCACCAGGAGAAGGGCAGAAGGTGACGAAGTGAAGCACGGGTTCACGGCTGGAGGGGCGTTTACACACGCCCCTCCAGCCCTCTATTTGTTATTAACAAAAGGGGTACTTTACAAACACATTTTGAGAATAGTAAAATGAAGATAGTCCCGCCAATTACGTTCCGGATCAAGTAATTTGCGAAGGGTGGTCAACAGTATGTTTCTCCGTGGAGTCGCATTGAGACTTCCCACCTGGCATTACGCCGGGAACGCTATGGAGCGGGGCTATAAAAAGACACGCACAATGGCGTGTTTTTTTACTTCACAATTTTGCTATATTTACTGCGGTAACTGGGCGCTGTTTGGGAATTGATAAAATAAATAAGATAAAAAGATGGGCGCGGTAGTAATTTTTATTTTATGAATGTGGCTACTCGCTTTTTACTTCTTTCTTTGGAAAAGCTTTTTATACATTTAGTACAAGCGACAACCTTATCTCCTGCGGGTGTGCGAGAATTTTGAAGGTTTGGGTACTTTCTTTTTTTGATTGTGGGGTTGTAGTGACCACGAAGCTTGACTCTTCTACCAACCATCCTGGAACCCTTTCCACAAACTTCACATTGTTTCATAATAAGTATAATGCTAAATTAATCTGACACTATATATGGATACCATACCACTTTTATTATTTCAACTAACGGTTCTTTTGTCTTCTGTTATAATTCACGAGGTTTCGCATGGATTAATGGCGCTTAAGCTAGGAGATGATACAGCAAAGCGTGCGGGAAGATTGACACTAAACCCCATAAGCCACTTGGACGCGGTGGGCTCTTTTCTTATCCCCCTACTTTTATTTGCAACGAACTCGCCTGTTATTTTAGGATGGGCAAAACCTGTGCCGTATAATCCAATGGCACTTCATAAAGATTATAAGTACGGTCCACTAAAGGTGGCGCTCATAGGACCCTTGTCAAATATTATCATTGCAGTTTTTTTTGGGTTTTTAATTCGCATTGGGTCGGGCACCTTTCTATCACCTGAGATTGTGGCACTTTTGGGATTCGTGGTGTTTCTTAATATTTTACTCGCCGTGTTTAACCTTGTTCCGATTCCGCCACTAGACGGCTCTAAGATTCTGACCACCTTTCTTCCGAGAAAATACGCGCTCCGCTTAGAGAGTATGGGATTTATGGGGATGTTTCTTATCTTGATATTCCTTTTTCTATTCTTTGGGGTTATTATCGAAATCACGCAGATTATCTTTAATATTATTGTCGGGCCGGTTGGCGGTTTGCCGTTTTAATTCAGGCTGACATAATTGACTCTTTTTAGGATTTTGTTATAGTAATGTCCGGTGGCCGGGAGTTGACGAGCTGCTAAGCTAATAAGCTAACTATCTAATTTTATGCCCACAGTTAATCAGTTAGTAAAAAAGGGTAGAAAGAGAACTACCAAAAAAGACAAAACCCCAGCACTCGGGTCTTATTTTAATGTTATTAAAAATCGCCCAGTGATATCTCATTCACCGTTTAAGCGTGGTGTTTGCTTAAAGGTTTTTACTACAACTCCTAAGAAGCCGAACTCTGCACTCAGAAAAGTTGCGCGTGTGCGACTTACAAATGGACACGAAGTTACAGCTTATATTCCTGGAGAAGGGCATAATCTACAGGAGCATTCTGTAGTTTTGCTTCGTGGAGGGAGAGTGCGTGACTTGCCGGGTGTAAGATACCACATCGTTCGTGGTGTACTTGACGCCGGAGGTGTGATTGGCAGAAAGAAAAAGCGCTCTAAATATGGAACAAAAAAACCCAAAAAAGGTGAATAGTTATTACTAGTATGAGACGAGGTAAGGCTAAAAAAAGAGATCATAAACCTGACGCTGTATATGAAAGCGTTGCTGTCGGGCGCTTTATTAATTACTTGATGGGGGGTGGCAAAAAGACAGTTGCGGAGCGTGTGGTTTATAGCGCATTTGATATTGTCGCAGATAAATCAAAAAAGGACGCGCTTAAGGTTTTTGAGGAGGCACTAGAGCATGTTACTCCGTCAATGGAGGTTATCTCAAGACGCGTTGGTGGGGCCAATTATCAGATTCCCATAGAGGTTCGTCCAGAGCGCCAGTTTTTTCTTGCGTCAAGCTGGATTATAGATGTAGTTCGAGCAAAGAAGGGAAGGCCGATCGCGGAAAGCTTAGCGGATGAGCTTTTAGCGGCTGCAATTAATGAGGGTGATGCTGTCAAGAAAAAACAAAATATACATCGCATAGCAGAGGCAAACCGTGCTTTCGCGCATTTTGCAAGAAAGAGGAGGAAGTAAACGCGATCCAAAACTACAAATACATCCGAATACTCCGAAAAATTCCTACCTACTACCTACTACTAACTACTAACTAATTTGGCATGCCAAGACAATACCCCATAGAAAAAATAAGAGATATCGGCATTATCGCGCATATAGATGCGGGTAAGACAACGACTACCGAGGGTGTTTTGTATTTAACTGGACATACGCATAAAATTGGCGCTGTTCATGATGGTGATACGCAGATGGATTGGATGGAACAAGAGCGTGAGCGCGGTATTACAATCACATCAGCAGCAACGGCGTGTCAGTGGGAATTAAAGCATTATCCGTCAACAGGGGAGCACGGTATAAACATTATAGACACACCCGGCCACATTGATTTTACGGTTGAAGTAAAGCGCTCCTTGCGCGTTTTAGATGGTGCGGTTGTAGTTTTTGATGGCAAGATGGGCGTTGAGCCACAATCAGAGACGAACTGGCATTATGCTGATGAATACAAGGTCCCACGACTTTGTTTTATTAACAAGATTAATCAAACAGGAGGTGATTTTTATAAAAGCTTAGATTCAATTCTTGAAAGACTTACTCCAAATGCCGTGCCGGTCCAGCTTCCCATTGGTTTTGAAAAAGATGTCCGTGGAGTTGTGGATCTTATAAATATGAAGGCGTACACATATGAAGATTTTCGTGATAAAGAGTTGGTAGAAGAAGAAATCCCAGAGGATATAAGAGAAAGCGCAAATAAATATCGTACCTTACTTATTGAAAAGGCTGCAGAATTTGATGATTCACTAATGGAGAAATATTTAGATGGAAGCGAGATTTCAAGGGAAGAGCTTGTGGGGGCCATTCGTAAAGGAACTATCAAAAATAAAATATTTCCAGTATATGGTGGTGATGGTCGTGGAGTAATGGTAGAGACTATTTTAGACGGAGTTATTAATTTTCTCCCGTCTCCTTCGGACCTTCTACCCGTTGAGGGAATTAATCCAAAAACAGAGCAGATAGAAAAACGCCTCCCAAAAGATGAAGAGCCGTTTACTGCGCTCGCGTTCAAGATTGCGACCGACCCATATGTAGGAGCTCTTACTTTTTTTAGGGTTTACTCCGGCACACTTGCGGGGGGGAGTTATGTTTTAAATGTGAGTAAAAATAACAGAGAGCGAGTGGGGCGAATTGTAAAAATGCATGCTAACCGTCGTGAAGAGATTGACGAGGTTTATACAGGAGACATCGCAGCGTTTGTCGGGTTAAAGAACACTACAACTGGTGATACATTATCCGATCCGGAAAACCCCATTATTCTTGAGAAAATTGATTTTCCCGAGCCCGTTATCGGTCAGAAGATTAGCCCGAACACTAAGGTAGATCAGGAAAAGATGGGCTCCGCACTCTATAAGCTAATGGAAGAAGATCCGACTTTTAGAGTTTCAAGTGATCCCGAGACAGGAGAGACTATCATTTCTGGAATGGGAGAGTTGCATTTGGAGGTTTTAGTTGAACGCATGAGGCGTGAGTTTAGTGTTGATGCTACTGTTGGTAAGCCTAGAGTTTCATATAGAGAAACAATTACTAAGAGCGCGGAGGCGGAGGGAAAATATATTCGTCAATCAGGTGGTAGGGGCCAATATGGTCATGTGTTTTTGAGATTAAGCCCCCTTGCGCGAGGCGAAGGATTTGAGTTTATTGACTCTATAAAGGGCGCTTCAATTCCTAAGGAGTTTATCCCTGCTGTCCGAAAAGGTGTAAAAGAGGCCTTGGATAAAGGAGTTGTTGCGGGTCACAGAGTGATTGATGTTCGGGTTGAGCTGTATGACGGTTCGTTCCACGAGGTTGACTCGTCCGAGTCCGCATTTAAAATAGCGGGTTCAATCGCATTTCAGGAGGCTGTAAAGCGTGGTGTGCCGATTATTCTCGAACCTATTATGAATGTGCAGACCATAGCTCCGGAGAAATTTTTTGGAGATGTTACGGGTGATATTTCCGCAAAAAGAGGGCGCATTGAATCAATGGAGGATAGGCCGAATATAAAAGTTGTAAATGCAAGTATTCCTCTCTCCGAGATGTTTGGATATGCGACACAGCTTCGCTCTATGACACAGGGTCGCGGTTCATTTACGATGGAGTTCTTAGACTACGAGCCACTCCCCAAGAGCCTAGAGGAAGAAGTAAAAGAAGGAAGGAAATAGGGGTTCGTTCCTATTTATTCTCCGGAACCAGAATATTCTGACTCCTGCGGTCAGAATTTCTTTTCCCTCGGTCTATCTACCCCGCCAAAAGCGGGGGCCAAGCTAGATAGACCTGCGGGACATTCCGGGTGAACAAATACTCACTCGCATTGTTTCTACCGCAATGAGGCGATTATAAAAGAGAATGTGAGCGAGTCCTATTATAGTTTTTCTCAAAAGAGAAAAATACATTCGCGATCATAACGAGTGAATATTCTCTTGTCCTGAAACTTGCGAAGGTGATATTAGAAATAAAAGAGTATTGTAGGAAAATACAAGTGTTTGAGCTTACAGCAAGTTTTGTATTTTCCGTTAAACGATACGATTATTATTTTTTATAACCGTAGCAGTTGTTTTAGGGAAGAGAATGTGAGCGAGTCCTTGTAATTAAAAACCTGCCGTTTAGGTAGGTCTCCTTCGTGATCAACGCGAGTGAGTATTCCCTCGATGAAACGTCGCGCAGGGTCTCTGGGTTTGGTGCTCCGCCTTTGGCGGAGACCAGAGATCCGAGCGAGAAGAAAATTTTATCGCAGGAATAAAATTATTCTGTTTTCAGAGAGGAAATACGAGCGAGTCCTTGACATAAAAAGGATGCATGCATAGAATGTCAAATACTTGTACTGTGTTTTATGTTGAGGGAGAAAATTAGTAGGAAATTAATTTCATATAGGGATAAATTAAAAAATACTGACAAACTCACAGTTAAGTCATAGATAGTAAAATATAGTAAAGTCGACTACAAACTAAAAAATAGAAAATGGCAGAAAAAGAAAAATTTAATAGGGAGAAGCCACATGTAAATGTCGGCACGATTGGTCATGTTGATCATGGAAAAACAACATTAACAGCAGCTATTACTCATATATTGAGTTTAAAGGGCCTTGCGAAGGCAGAGAGGGTTGATGAAATAGATAACGCTCCCGAAGAGAAAGCGCGAGGTATTACTATTGCGCTTCACCACTCGGAGTATGAGTCGGAGAAGCGTCACTATGCTCACATAGATGCACCAGGACACGCTGATTACATTAAAAACATGATTACGGGTGCGGCTCAAATGGATGGCGCAATTTTAGTTGTTTCTGCCACAGACGGCCCTATGCCACAGACACGGGAGCATATTTTACTAGCTCGTCAGGTTGGTGTTCCGTCTATTGTTGTGTTCTTAAACAAAGTTGATCAGGTTGACGATAAGGATTTAATTGATCTTGTTGAGGCTGAAATGCGTGAACTTCTTAAAAAGTATGAATTTCCCGGCGACGAAGTTCCAATTATAAAAGGCTCTGCGCTAAACGCACTTGAAGCTAAATCTGTAGATGACGAAGCGGCAAAGCCAATCCTTGAACTAATTCAACACTTAGATGAATATATTCCGCAGCCGGTGCGTGAAACTGATAAACCATTTCTTATGCCGATTGAGGATGTATTTTCAATTGAAGGACGCGGTACTGTAGCAACGGGGCGTATTGAGCGCGGTAAGCTTAACATCAACGAGGAGATTGAAATTGTTGGTATCCGTGAGACTAGCAAGACAATAGTTACTGGAATTGAGATGTTCAATAAGTTATTGGATGATGGCATTGCGGGGGATAATGTCGGAATACTTCTTCGTGGTACGAAAAAAGAAGACATTGAGCGCGGACAGGTTTTAGCAAAGCCGGGCACTGTCTCTCCACATACAGACTTTGAGGCGGAGGTATATTTGCTTTCCAAAGAAGAAGGTGGGCGACACACCCCAGTTTTTGCTGGCTACAAACCCCAGCTTTATATCAGGACAACCGATGTTACAGGTGAGCTTATTCTCCCTGAGGGCACTGAAATGGCAATGCCGGGGGACACTGTGAATATCACAGTTAAACTTATCTCACCGATTGCCCTTGAAGAAAAGCAACGCTTCGCTATAAGAGAGGGTGGCAAGACGGTCGGTGCGGGAGTCGTTACTAAGATTCTCAAGTAGTAGTTATAGGAAAGGGTAAGGGAGACTATAAGCAATTAGAAATTACAAATTAAATTGGTATGGCTAAGACAAAGAAGGTAGTTGAGGAGAAATTGCGGCTTCGCATTCGCTCGTACGACCACCGCCTACTTGATAATTCTTGTAAGCAGATTATAGAGATACTAATCCGTCACAATGCTAATGTTGTGGGGCCCATTCCCTTACCTACGGAATTCAGACGCTATACCGTGAATCGATCAACCTTTGTTCACAAGGACTCGCGTGAACAGTTTGAGCTTCGTATCCATAAGCGCTTAATCGATGTTATAAAGCCATCATCAAGTGTTATAGAGTCGCTGGGCGACCTAAACCTCCCCTCTGGAGTTGATGCAGAGATTAAAACGACAACCTAAGACTTGATTACACTCCCTTCCAGTAAAGATTTAATTATTGATAGGAGGCGCCCGTTAATACAGGAGAGGAAAGTCGTCTATAAAGGCGACTTTCTTAGTTATTAAGTTGGGGTACTATTCTCATATGAATAAAAGTGCATTGTCTCATCTTCGCAAAGACAAAGTTATGGCTAAGCTCATAAAAGAGAATGAGCTGGAGAAGCGGCGTAAAACTAATTTAACTTCTCAATACATATTTGGTGAAATAATAAAGACCATCTTAGGGCAACAGTTATCTGGAAAGGCCGCGGATACAATCATAGAGAGGTTTAAGGATATATATGGAGGGGAGCTACCTGGTGTAGATAGGCTTTTAAAAACAAAAGATCAAGAGATTAGAAATTGCGGAACATCCTGGTCAAAAGTTTCTTATATCAAAAATGTTGCAAGTGCCATTGTGGACGGTAAACTTGACCTAAAAAAACTATCCCAAATGGATGATGAGGAGGTAGGGTCTAATCTTCTAATCATCGTGGGTATAGGGGATTGGACAACAGAGATGGTCCTTATGTCCACCCTCCGCAGAGAGGATGTTTTTTCAACAGGTGACACGGGTTTGCAAAATGCTATGTATAAACATTATGGAGTTAAGAAAGGGGATAGTAAAAGAATGTTGAAAATTGCAGAGAATTGGAGGCCATATAGGTCTTTGGCGTGCAGGTATCTTTGGAAAAGCTTGGATAATAGATAGGGGTTTTGGAGATAAGAATGATATAATAAATCCAAAGTCACAAAACAAAGGGTTACCCTTGGGAACATAGCTTGATAGCTCATTAGCTTGTTTCCGCCCCGGGCGGATCTGTAAATGGGGTTATCAACAAATAGTGGCTGACCCCATTTACCCATTTATACAATCTTATACCAACCTCATGAAGCTATTAAACCTCAGGAGAGGCAGTTCCATAAAGATAGGAAATCCTCACCTAAAAACTATGCATAA
>CAZMCG010000006.1:0-21782 GCA_964565105.1 uncultured Candidatus Saccharibacteria bacterium | reverse complement strand
CTTTGCTATCTCGGTAAGGATATTTTTTAAAAAGCTGAGCAACCATATCAGGGAAGAGCGTATTTTTTCTTTTTTCAAGAATTTTATTTAATCCTGCGCCATTTTTATCGCTATCAACAGGTATTACCATTTTTTCTAATAACCTTGTTAATTTGTCAAAGGCATCAATAAATGCAGTATTTGAAATCCCTCCAGGATATGCAATTGAGTCGTAGAGATCAAAATTTGAAGAAACGGGAAATATTGCTTTTAGGTGCGGGTTTTTTGTGCTAACAGCGGCGTACTGATTAATAGCTATAAATGATTTTCCAATCATACCTATTTTTTTATTAGACCAAGATTGTTCCGCAATCCAATTAATAGCCTCATTAATGTCATTTCCGATATCTTTTGTTTTTAAGCTAATTACTCCTTCTGAAGCTCCTGTTCCTCTCTGCTCAACAATAACAACAGCATAACCATGACTTAACAACTTTTTTAAAAGCTTGTTTATCTTTCCAAAATCAAAAAGATCGCCATTCTTTTTTAATTTTGCTCTTAATAAAATAGAAAGTTTGGCAATTAAAGGCATCTTAAAAATTTCACCAGCAATCATTTTACCATCTTTAACCATATTAAAAGCTCTTAAATATGGCGTATAGATAAAAATAGTTGGCAAAGGCCTTTCTATTGCTTTCCCTTTTTCCTTTGGCAGTAGTAAGTCATAAGCTAATTTAGTGTCATCAGAAAGAGTTAAATAATTTGATAAACGAACATAACCTTTATAACTAGCCGTAGGACAGTTATCATATCGTCCAAATTTAAGATTTTTCATATTTTTCATTTTATTTTAATTTCTTTTTTTCTTTCGTCTTCGGTAAGTAATTTTTGACAGCACTCTATTTTTTCGCAGCAGAAAAAAATAATTTATTATAAAAAAAGTATTTCCTAAATCTTTTGTAAACAGTAACTGAGAATTCTTCACCGAATAATTTTTTATACTCTTCTTCATATCTAATAAAATTTCCATCATCGAAGGTTTTCATAAACCAATTATTAAATTTGTGGTTTTCAGAAAGAACTGGTTCAATGACAATGATTTTGCCGTGAGTTTTTAGCACCCTTTTAAATTCTTTAATGTATTCTTGAAAAATATTGTCGGAAATATGGTGAATTGTCGCAAAAATACAAATATAATCAAAAAAGTTGCTATTCGCCGGTAAAATATTATTTTCTATTACTTTAAATTTATACTCTGGGAATGATTTGCTTGCGAAATTTACTCTTTTTTCGTCAACATCAACACCGATATAATTTTCAGAATTAAAGATAAAAGAATTTGAGCCGGTTCCGCATCCAAAATCTAAAACTTTTGAATTATCAAAATTAAATTCTTTTTGAATCACTCTTTTAATATGCTTTTCTATTAAAAATTTCGGGCGAATTATATTTTGATATAAATATGGATTGAGATACATAATTTATAATAAATTTTATTGATTAATAAATCTTTCGCCACCAAAAACTATTTTACATAATGCCCATGCTTATACGAAGTTTTGCGTAATGAAATGGAAGAAAAATTTAGGTGAAGCCCGAGCCGAGGCATTTTCCTTTTATTCTTTGTTAGGCTAGGGTTCTTTTTGGCTTCCTTGTATTTTATCAAAAAAAACCAAAATGAAAATGCAACGTCCCCTTGAATAATTTAATAATTTTTGGTTGGCACCAGTAATTCGTTTATTTTATTTTTTATGTCTTCAAAATTTATATTTTTCTGATGTCTAATATGAAGACTTTTTATTCCTGCTGATTCCAACACCCTATTTACAAATGCATCTCTTTCCTGTCTATCACTTCTATTATGAGTTTTTCCATCATATTCAATAGCAACAATCGGTTTTAGGTATTGTTTTTCAAAGATAACAAAATCAATCGTTTTTCTATTTATCTTATTTTGATAAGTCCAAAACTCTTTTCTTGAAGAACTTACTTTCACAATACTGCTCAATACAATTTGAGGAAAAACAACATATTCAGCGGGAATAATTTGTTGCAAACTTTCAAAAAACTTTCTCTCTGGAATATTCAGTAAGAAATCTTTTCTTTTAAATGGTAAAGTCTTCTCTTCTTGTTGAAGAAAAATAGAAATTTTATCCTTAAAAAAATAAAATAAAATTCCGAGGGCTATAACAATTATTAGTAAAAATTCCATAAGTGGTAAAAAATTATTAATTTATTTTACACGATGCCCATGCTTATGCGAAGTTTATCACAAAAGCCGGAGCTTTTGTGGGAAATTTTGCTATGTTTGAACTATGAAAGATGTTCTAGGCAAGACTGAACGAGTATTGCGTCTGCGCAACTACAGCCCTCAAACTCGCAAAGCCTATCTACTCTACATAAAAGAGTATATCAGATTTTCAAAAGAGAAAGGGCTAAAAGATAAACAGGAAGCGATTGAAAGCTTTTTACTGGATAAACACAAACGCAAGCAATCACCGCAGACAATCAATCTTGCGCTTAATGCTATTAAGTTTTTGTATGCGGAAGTTCTGAAAGATCCGCAAAAAATTGATTTAAAATTCGCAAAAAGAAACAAAAAATTACCGATTGTACTTTCACGCAGTGAAATAGAGAAAATTATCCAAGCAAGCAACAATGCAAAATATAAATTAATGATCTCGCTTGGGTACGCTTGCGGCTTGAGGGTAAGCGAGGTAACCAATTTAAAAGTTAGTGATTTAGACATTGATGAGCTAGTCGTACACGTCAAAAACACAAAGGGTAAGAAAGATAGAATTAGCGTATTGCCCGAAAAATTACAAAATGATTTGAGAAATACAATCGCTGGCAAAAATGCTGATGACTTTGTTTTTGGTTCAAACCGCGACGGTAAACTCACAACAACCTCTCTGCAAAAGATGTTCCGTAAAAGTTTAGCAAAAACTAATATCAAAAAACCAGCAACTTTTCATTCTTTACGACACTCATTTGCAACTCATCTGTTGGAGAACGGAACAGACGTGCGCTATGTCCAAGAACTACTCGGACACTCCAATATCCGCACAACCCAAATCTATGCTCAAGTGACAAACCCAAAACTCAAGAATATTAAAAGCCCGTTATAATTTTCTTGTCATGGCTTCTTTGATGTAGAGCCAGATATAACTCCCTTCATTTATGAGAAAAGTGCTATTTACCACCGCAATTGTACCAGCTCCGTTCGCATCAAGTTTACTCATCAGCAAACCCTGTTGACTGCCGTTAACACCGAGTGTCGGGTCGGCGCTATTCGGGATCACCGAAGTCGGCGCAAAACTCTGTCCGCCATTGATGGAAAATGTGAATCCAAGTCCGTGCGAATTGCGCGTATGAGCAGGGAAAATTTCCCAAATAACATAAAGCCTATCATCCCCACCTATATCAAGCATCGGAAAACTTTCGCTGACAAATTTTTTCCTATCCATACCTCTTGAAATCTTCTTCGATTTCTCAAACACCTGCCCTCCATCATAAGATTTATTGTGTCGTATATGATACGGACCAAAAAGCCCTTCGGGACTTTTCGCATAAACGAGATGAATCACACCCTTGCTGTTCACAGCGATTTTTGGCGCATCGGCATGACCACTGCTTTTGAAAAGAGACTTTGGTTTACTGAATGTGCGACCTTTATCTACTGATTTTGTAAAGTGGATATTGCCAATACGATTGTCTGTTTCAGTCCATACGAGATAAACGACACCCTCTGCGTCAATGGCAAGCGAAGGGGCTCGTGCCGGCGCCTCAGTGCCTCCGCCCGCAATATATATTGGAGCAGAAAAACTCATACCTGCATCTATGGAGCGAACAAGGCGCAAGGCGCCTTCATATTCTGTCCAGGCGACGTAGATATTACCCTCAGGACCCATAGCAAGGTCCAAACTTCCGTTATCCCAGCGGTCACGGGTGAGACGACCCTTGCCCGCGCCAGCAGTAGTGTTTGAGAGATTAACTGGAGCACTAAAAGTCCTGCCGGCATCAATTGAGTGCGCGAATAAAATCTCTCCGCCATGTGAGCCACCGGAAAATATAATTTCCTGCCATAGAATGTGTACCAGATTTGCGTCATCTGACGCGAATACTATTCGTGGCAGCCAAGAAAAGGTGCGCGGGTTTTTGGATACATTGACCGGTTCGCTAAACCGCGATTTCCCGTCTGGTTCGTAAATTTGAAAAAAAATATCCTTACGAGACTGATCAACCCAGGCAACTCCGACGAAGCCCTTATCACTCAAGGCTACGGTAGGATCATCAACATAATGAAACTCTGACTCGTTCATACGCCACGGCCCTCGAAATCCGCCCCCTGAGGCAACTTCTATTTTTTCACCCCACTTTAATTTTAACGAGCCTGCCTCAGTGTCCAAAACGGTGTCGTACGGCAATACCGGAGCGCTCTTATTTTGGTAAGATACTAATTGGCTCACAATAAAATAGCCGACCACTCCAACAAAAATGCCAGCTCCCACTCCAATAAGGATAAACACTACCCAACCTTTTCCAAATTTTTTTATGTTTTCCATAATATAAATATTAATTTTTAAAATTTATTTTTGACCTTTACTATTTCTAGTATACCCCCCAAATGAGCATTTTACCCACAAGAGACAAAGAAGAAAGCCTTAGTTTTTACGATAATGCAAAATAACACGCTCAATTACAGTCAAAATAAATACAATTCCCAGCAATACCCAAAAAAGAAGGGAGAAATCAGCCCCTATTTCAACCCCAAACCATCCTAATGTCCAAAAAACCGGCCCATTGACAAGATGCTATCATCTGGTATAAATCATAATTAGTAGAACATTTTACACAAAACGAGTGAAGGGAGAATAAGGATGTTTTCCACTAGTGAGACGCAAGAACCCAAAACAAGGGGGCTTGCCATGAAGGGAGTAACTTCCTGGCAGGTCGGAAGAGCTCCCAAGAAATACGCTACAGGACGAACCTGTGCAGAGAAAGGGTGTGGGACAAAACTCTCAAGATATAATAAGAGAGATTTGTGCCATGCGCACACAGGAGTTCACTACCCGCGAACCAGGGGTCGGAAAAGGCAGAAATAATCAGGAGCGGCTAGTAACAACAACATGGAGACAGCTGTGAAGCTCCCACAGCTGTCTCCACCAAAACTTTTTTAAAACAGAGTCGGCTCTCAAATAACACAAAAGACTGCCAAAATTGGTAGTCTTTTATAATTCCACCCCACATAAAGCTAGAAGCTCTGCGATTCTATAATTGTCTTGCTATTTCAGCCAACAACTCTGCTGTGCAAAATTTCTTTTGACAAAATGCGAGCGAAGTAAAGCTCCAAAGAGTGCGCGCGGAGAAAAAAGGTTAATTTTGCAACTTGGCGGTGTGTATTAAAAATAGCTCGAACGGAATTTAGTCTTCGCGGGTAGGCGAGGCAACCGCACCGCGGGTGCGTAAAACTTCCAAAAACGCTAAAATTATAATTTGTCTCTAAGGAGACTGGGCGAATTGGTGTTTTTAGACAAATCGGAAACGGGTAAACTCTTTAAATCACTCCGCCACACCTCCTTACAAAATAAATACAACATCACAATGCCGAGTATCCAACCTCTTGAAAGTCTTTACTATGTTTACTAGCAAGTATAAATAAAGCTAATATCGCAATTCCTATTTTTACTTCTTTCATATTTTTGATTATAATTGCAACCTGTCTGCATTCTAATTAAACCCCATAACTTGACCTCACCCTATAAGAGATCTCTGGTCAACAAAAGTTTTGATAATTAGATTTATAGAACATAAATAATTTTATGACGACAACTAAGCAACCAAAGATAGGACTAGCCCTAGGAAGTGGTGGCCCAAAAGGATTGGCGCACATTGGCGTAATTAAAATCTTAGAAGAGAATAATATTCCGATTCATTTCATCGCAGGTTCGAGTATCGGAGCTATGATTGGTGGTTTCTATGCCGCTACAAAAGATATAAAACAAATAGAAGAAACTGCGCTTGGTATAAGTTGGCGACAGGTATCAACTCTGATTGATCCATCCTTACGACAAGGCCTTCTTGGTGGCGAAAAAATAAAAACCTTCATCAAAAAACACATAAATGAAGTCCATTTCAAAGATTTAAAAATTCCCTTCTCGGCGGTAGCAACTGATATGAAAAATGGGGATGTTGTTTCTATGGATAAAGGTGAGTTGTCCTCAGCTATAAGAGCGAGTATCTCTTTCCCTTTAGTTCTAAAGCCCGTTGAGCGAGAGGGAAGGTTATTAACCGATGGGGCGCTATCCATGCCTGTTCCCGTTGAGGTTGTAAGAAAAATGGGGGCTGAGTTGATAATAGCAATTAATCTAGATACAGATTATTTTACCAACAACAATAAAGTTAATTTTGGTTTTTATAGAATTGCTAATAACTCCATAGGTCTCTTACGCCACCATCTTGCCTCCTGGAACATCCGGGACGCTAATCTGGTGATTGCTCCCCGATTTGACAATATACGCTGGAACAAGTTTTTAGACGGCAAAGACATCATTCTAACCGGCGAGGAAGCGATGAAGGGGCAGTTGAGTAAGCTACAGGAGTTGATTCACCAAAAAAGTCAAAGCAACTAAGAAGACGCCCACTTAGAGGGTAAGAGTATTTTGTCAAAATGTCCGAGGCGTCGCCTCGGACATTTTTTCAGTTGATGTGCCTATAGATTAGCTAGCTCTTGGTCAATAATCTGTTGGAAATCACTAAATGGCAATGCTCCACTAACTAGCCTGCCATTGACGAAAAATGCTGGAGTCCCAGTTACACCATTTGCCCTCCCCTCTTGGGTTGAACCACGCACTTTTTCTTGATAGCGACGCTCATCAAAACACGCTGTAAAGTCGCCCATATTGAGTCCTATTTCTTGGGCGTACTCTCGGTAGATATCTATGTTAGTCCTTCTTTCACCTCTATCTTCATTAAATCTTTCAAATAAGACATCGTGATATTCCCAAAACTTTCCCTGTTCACCTGCGCAGTGTGCAGCTTCGGCTTCTCTATATCCTCCGACAACTATAAAGTCTTTATAGACAAAACGCACCTTGCCGATGTCAATATATGCCTCCTTTATAGCGGGGAGTGTCTCTTGAGAAAATTTGACACAAAACGAACAGGCAAAGTCAGAGTACTCAACAATTAAAATTGGCGCGTTTGGATCTCCCTTGCTTGGCCATCCTTTAATGTCTATGTCCACATCCTCCGCAGCAATTGGCGCCGGCACATTATCACCTGGCAAGGCGCCAGGCTGTGCTATTTGTCTAAAATCTTGTCCAGGAGAATACATAACCGCCCCTGCTATAAAAAGCCCCGCGATAATGATAGAACCTGGAATAATGTATGGATTTTGTTTATTTTCTTTCATAATTTTTCTTATTTTCTTACGACTTAATTATTAAATTAATATATCATAGTGCAATAAACATAAAGACTCGAAGCCCTTTACGCAATGCGCCTTAACGGGAACGTAACGTAATTAAAGGGCCTTTAATTCGATTATGGTAATTTCCGGCGGGCTATTGAACCTAACCGGGATCCCAGAGGTGCCGACACCTGGGCTAACATACAAATAAACGCCATCGACATTAAAAAGTCCGCTTTTATATTTCTTACCATACTCTGAAAGAGGCTGCACTAACCTACCCAAAAAGGGGACAAAGGGGATATTAACCTGACCGCCATGAGTATTACCAACCAACACTAAATCTATTTTTTTCTGTGCGGCCTCGCCTATTATCTCCGCCGCGTGGGCTAACAATATCTTTGGCACTCCTGGCTCGACTCCCTCCATCGCCTTTTCTAAATCATCGCGACCTATAAATGGGTCATCCACACCTACAAGATAAATATAATCACCTCCAAGAAATAGCTTTTCGTGCTCATTATCTAATATCCTTACCCCACTGTCTTTAAGGGCGATTTTCACAATTTCGGGGTCGTGATTGCCCAAAACCACAAAGAGTTCATCTCCGTGCTGGTCGGCTAATTTCTGCCAAAACATTTTTACCGAGCTTAAGTCCCTGTCCGTTATAAACCTTGTTATCGTGTCAACAAAATCTCCTGTGATAAAAACAAAGTCCGGCTCCAATTCTTGGAGTATTTCTAAAACCCTTTTTTCTCGGGAACCAAACCAAAGGGATTGAGTATCTGTAAGATGAACAATTTTTAATCCGTCAAAAGATTGGGGTAAATTTTTCAGCGCAATCTCTTGGTGTTTAATCTGAAGGTTGTGCGGCTCAAATATCACCATGTAGTATCCAAGCGCTAAAACTCCCGATAACGATATCGCCAAAATTATTTTTGTAGATTTATTCATTTTTCTGAATGGTTTTTTTGTTTATTAACCGAGGTAAAATCATTGGCACTTTAGCTTTATATTCCTGATATTGCCATTCAAATTTTTGCTCTAAAAATTTTTCCTCCAATCTCATCCAAAGAAACAAAACAACGGTTAGCCATATTACAGTTAATAATACCATTAAATCCGGCCAAAAGAAAAATACGCCCCAGGCAAGGGCGATGTCCGCTGAGTAAACCCCGTTAGAGAAAAATCGCTGCGGGCGACTGAAGTCGTGCCTCTGGCACAGCGTTCTCTAACGGGGTAAATCGGATGGCGAACTTTGTTATACACACCGGTATCAATAATACGCCTAACACCAGCGACGCCTTGCACAGCTTGACGATGTACTCGTACGGCGCCAATAAAAAAATACAGCCAGTATATGGCGGTCGGGACAATCAATACCGAAGTAATGATGTTTTTTGGAAAAACGGCGTACGGCGGGAATGCGTTTATGGCAATTACTGCTCCCCCTACCACAATCGCCCACATTAAAACAGGACTAACCAGTTGCTGTCTACGCATACAGCAAATAATTATGCCCTACTCCGTGGTCTCGCCGTCAAAATGCTCTTCCACTTCATCTGCTTTAGTCTTATGCACGGTACCTTCCTTATGCTCCGGAGGAGAGTAAACTGAGTATAGCTTAAGATCCTCATCTCCGGTGTTGATAATGTTGTGATCCATGCCCGCCGGGATAACAATCGCAAAGTCATCCTCTATTTCATGTTCCGCACCATCTAAAATCGCCTTGCCTTGACCCTCTTCAATCCTAATAAATTGGTCAAGCTCGTGAACCTCCGCACCAATTTCATCGCCCGGCGCAATACTCATAACCACTAACTGGCTATTTTTTGCTGTGTACAACACTCGACGATAGTCAGTGTTCTCTTTGGTTTCTTTCTCAATGTTAGCTATATATCCTTTCATAAATTTAATTATTTTTTAAATGCTAGGCGGGACTAAGCCCAACAAACCCAACCCCCACCCTATTCTCAGTTAGTTTTTTCGTTCTGCCCCGAACCAGCTTCTCCCTGACCAGCTCCACCAACGACACCGTGCTCCTTTGTCTTGCAGGTGTTTGTGCCGAGTAATTTGCTAACCGGACAAAAACCAACCACGACGGTTACCAAAGTAATAACCGTAACGACATAAAACCAAGGATTGACCGCAAAGCCGAGGTATGCCGCTATGAGCCCCACAACGACTCTTATTATCTTATCCGTATTTCCAACATTGCACTTCATAATTTTTTGTCTAATCTCAATTAATATTTACATCGACTTTTTACATTTTGTCATAAAAGTTTATAAAAACAAAGAACAAGTAAAGTTTTAACTATCTTGCGTATTGCTACCAACCTCGTACCAGTCAACCTTTCTTGATAAATACATAACAATCGCCAGGATTGAAAACAGTAGTATACTGCCGATAAGCAAAGCGTAGTCCTCTAGCTGCAATATTATATATATCAAGAGATAAAGAAATGCGAGAATGGAACCCTGTGCCAGCGCCATTTTGGTATTTGCCAAAACGCTTTTTGAATATAGCGTAATGAGTCCGATTGTCGTTATGCTTGAAATAAAATACGCTAAACCAAAGCCGACTATTTCCGAAATTGAAATAAGTAACGCGTAAAACAAAGCCAGAGACAGCCCAACTAATATATATTGAATGGGGTGTATTCTTTTTCTATTGAACACCTCGGCAAAGAAGAAAACAAGAAATGTAAGAGCGATAATAAGTAAAGCATATTTTGCACTGCGCTCTGTTTTTGCATAGCCGTCAATTCCCGCTAAAAGATTCACGCCCGATGCGGATGAATAAATATCATATGCGCTGCCGAGCCATGATTGCGGGTATCCTCTGTTTAGATCAAGAATTTTCCACGACGCTTCAAAGCCACCATCTCCAATCTCTCGCGCATAAGGTAAAAACGCTCCACTAAAACTCGGCGAGTCCCAATTTGATTTTAATGTAATTTCCGTTGTTCTCCCCACAGGAACAAACTGTAAATTTCTACTCCCGTTGAGATTTAATTTAAATGAGAATTCATGGTCATGTATGTTTTCACTTTTTATATATGACGGCAATTGCGCACTAATACCCGAGCCTTGCCCGATTTCCATGACTGGGAACGGAATAGACCGAACCCGAGGCCCGTGAATCATCTTTCCATAATATGGCTCCATTTCATAATTACTACCTTGCACATTTTCACGAATAACATCGTTTGTCTGAACTCCCGGCCTAAATGGCACTTCAATATTATTCCAATTTAGTTTTATATTATTTCCGATGCCTCGTGTGTCGGAAATGCCCACAGATATAAACGCGTCACCCCAATTAACATCTTTATTTTCTATGCCAAGATCACGCATATTAGGATGCTTAAATTTCCCCGAAAAATTTATTTCCGAAGAATAAACAACTGCGTCAAAAATCCCCCGCGACCGTATTTGTGGCTTAAGCACGCCATCAACTAAAAGTGTCTCGGGTAAAAAATGAGCATATTGAGTTTTTATAACACGCTCCCCCTTTTCACTTATTATATATTTTCTATACGGAATTGATAATATCGGGCCGGCGACTGTTTGTTGCCCTCCCCACCTTTGGCTTATTTCAGACACCGCCGTTATCCTTGTGAGTTCCCGCTCATAAATGAGACCCCTAACCATTCCGACTGGGATTAAAAGAAGCAATGCCAACACTCCAACAACCGCAACGCGAAAAGTTACAGAATAAAGTATCTGATGAACAATATCCCTGTTATTCATATTACTTTTCATTATATCACGCTCATTAAAAAGGTTTTTATACTACTTACTTCAATATTCCTACCTGTCCGTCCGTAACTTCTCAGTCTTCCGGGGTTTTCACAAAGGATGCTAGCGAGGGTAAAAATGTTGGAGTATTTTTGTATTAGGGGTCCCTATGGGACAATTCCATGGAATTGTCCTATGACTGTCAAACCCTGGCGAGAATTATTTATATATTCTCAAGTACCCTCCAAATCTCTACCATTGCTAGGGTGTCCATTTTGCAGTATTCAACAAGATCATTGAATAATTTTTCTTTATCAATGTTACCTTTCTCTCTTTGAACTTCGTCCATCCATAATCGCTGAGCTGATGAACCTTCTTGAATGCCTAATTCTTTATAACTTAAATTGGGCGCTACAACCGGCAATACATTTTTGATAGATGCACTACCGAGAAAATCTTTATCTACAAACCACCCACTAGAAAACGGTTCCATCAAATCTAATACGCGACTATTTACACCCTCAAGAAAACCACTAAATTCTGGGAACATTTGGCCCATCTCTTCATTGCGCTTCATTTCAAAACTCTTGTACCAAACAACCACATTACCAACGGGACCAATATCCTTTTTGAGATTGCCCAATAAGTCAGGAACGGGGTTGCTGTTATCTCTGTGTAAATACTGGGCGTGCGTTAACTCTCCCCCCGGTTTTTCAATGATATGCAAAGAATACTGAAACGGTATTTGCTGATAAGGTTTAGTCCTATCATACAACGGAACGGTCCCCATAGCCGTCTCATAATCAAGAAAATAAAGAGGATAGGTTAGGGTGCTTAGGAATTCCTTAATCTTCTCACTATTAATCAGGCGTTCATCTTTTTTTGTTGCTGATACCTGCACCTGCTGTTTTGGCGTCAGCTTAAAGTTATCCGGTATATCCTTAATAAGTTTTATATCTAAATCTTCTAACTCACCGATGCGGTTGGCGCCGGGGGCGATTAAGTTGTATATACTATATTGATCAACTTTATTGCCCAAGATTTTATAAATCTCCAACCACTCATTAAGAGAACCCATCTGGGCGTGGCGAGGAGATGAGTCTGGTAATTTGGGTAAATCAATAACATCAAAGGCAAGTTGAATATTTTTCTTAGTCTCTTCGATTTTATTGCGTACTCCACCGGTGACATCAGTAACTGCTGATAACTCAATCGGGTCAACCTTTCCGTCTCTTACATATTGGTTATTGACATGCACAACCGCGACATTACGCACCTTTAGCCCAGCTGACTCAAGAACAACTACCTGGAACGCTAGATCAAAATAATGCTCCGGTTTAACCTTGGTACTAGACTTAATCTCGTAGAGATCAAATGTATTTCCATCAACTCGATCTAAGATGTCGCATATAAAAGTAATCCCATCCGCCTCAAACCTTCCTTGGAATATAGTCTTTACGCCATCGTCAAGAGCTTGCCTGGTTCTCTCCGGCAATGACAAATACTCTTCGTAGCTATCAAACCCAAGAGTTATCCCATCTGGGAATCTCTTTTCAGCGTATTTTTCAAACTCATGACCGGCATCAAATAACGCCTGCAAGTTAGCATCAGGCTCTGGAAGTTTAGATTTATCATGTTTCTTCAACCACAACCAAGCTGGGTGCTTAAGAAACATCATATATTCTGATTTGGATATTTGCATATTTGTGATTTTTATTTACTCTCGCTTTTACTCACCCAAAACCCTACTCATATTCTTTATAGCATCTTCTAATTCTCCTTAAATATAATAATTTTTATCTTTGGGCTCCTTCTCGCTATTTGTGTAATTAATGATGTAACTTATTATGTAATTCTTTTTTCATTATAACCAACACAAAACCCAAAAGCGAGTTATTGTTAAAGATGAGTACCTCGGTAACAACATTGTGATACTTCTTATGAATATTAATTTTAGGATTGATTTATCCATTACCTAATTCGCGCGAATTAGGTAATGGAGACAATAGACAACTGGAGAGTATCCTAAGAAAAAAAAGCAGGAAATAACAGGACCGACCTGTTAAAAGAGAATTATTCCGTGTGCAAAAGATGAGATAGGTAAGTAACACATCTTTTGCAAATTTTGCTTTCCAATCCCCGAAATTCCGCCACAACGAGTGAGGGTAAACGAAGGCGCTTACTCTTTCGCGGTCAAAATAAGATCGCGAACGAAGGAAATCCACCACTCCACCGAATACTCCATAGGGCAATTCGTACGAATTGCCCTATGACGCAAATACTATCACCAATACATTATTTCTCGTTATTTATATAACCTTGACAGCACGCTTGAGTGCCTCCTCAATTTCTTCTCTTGTTGTTTGTCTTCCTAGGGTGAAGCGGATGCTGTTTTTTGCGCGCCCAACGCCCACGCCAAGCTCCAGCACAACGCGTGATACTTTTCGCGCGCGCGCAGAACACGCAGAGCCGATTGAAACAGCAATGCCCGCCTGGTCAAACTTGATTAAAAGCTCTTGATTGTCCTGTCCCGGAAATGAAACGTGTAGATTGTTAGGCAACCTGTTTTCCATACCACCGTTT
Organism: uncultured Candidatus Saccharibacteria bacterium; assembly: GCA_964565105.1. Lineage (GTDB taxonomy): Bacteria > Patescibacteriota > Minisyncoccia > UBA6257 > Colwellbacteraceae > CAZMCG01. The sequence continues at coordinate 8,066 of CAZMCG010000006.1, read as the reverse complement.
ATAATCGCATCCGGTGCAATTTTTTTAATCCCTTCCCACAATTGATTGCGGAGCCCGCCAATTCGCCTCGCTTCTTCCTCTCTGCCTCTTGCAACCAATTCAACCGCCCTACCGAACCCAACAATTGCGGGCACATTTTCTGTTCCACCGCGCAATCCGTATTCCTGCCCACCCCCTGTTATAAGCGGAGTAAGACGCCCTTGCCATTCTTTTTTTAAGGCAAGTATTCCTGCGCCCTTGGCGCCGTAAATTTTATGGCCGGAAAGCGTAAGCGCGTCTGCGCCTAATTTTTTCATATCAAGTTTCATAAATTGAAACGCCTGAACCGCGTCCGTGTGAAAAAGCGGGTATGCGCTGCCGCTTTTCTCCCTAAATTCCCGGATAATTTCTGCAATCTCTCCTGTTGACTGGACTACTCCTATCACATTAGAGGCAAAAATTATGGAAATAACTGCGACACTTTCATCAAGCGCTTCATTTAACTTCTCCATGTCCAAAATGCCGTCTGTTGAGACAGGAATTGTGACAACCTCCACTCCGCGCTTTTCCAAATCCTTGGCTGTTTCATAAACTGACTCATGCTCAATAGCGGAAATTATTATTTTAGGTTTTAGGTTAGAGGTTTTAGGTTTTAGGAAACTTTTTACGGCGCCACGGATGATATGGTTGTTCGCCTCTGTCGCTGAGCCAGTGAAAATTATTTCATTAAATTCGGTACTTAATTCACGGGCTGTGATTTCGCGCGCGGAATCAATTGCCGCGCTTGCTTCCTGCCCGAATGAATGAAGTGCCCCCGCACTGCCAAACTTCTCCCCATAAAAAGGTTCCATGGCCTTTTTAACCTCCCCATCCATCGGGGTGGCTGCCGCATAATCTAAATAAATACGAGAATTATTCTCTATCATAATAAATGTTATAAGCACAGCGACCCGCACTCCCTTGCCAATCTACAATAAAAGCGACCCGAATCAACAGATGAGTACTCATCCGAGCATATCCCTCAACTCCCCTTCCTTTTCCCTCATTAACTTATCTGTTTTAGCATCAACGATAAGTCTTAGCATTGGGTCATTATTTGAAGGGCGGAGAATGAAACTCCAGTCAGGGTATTTTACAAAAATACCGTCTACCTCGTTAATCTCCGCGTCTTTATAGCGCTTACGCAATTTATCAAATATATCACTAACCTCATTGCGAGATGTAAGGGGGAAATTTATTTCCTCTGTGGTACTCCACCCGAAAGCCGGCTCTATCAACTTATTTATGTCTTTGCCGGTTTCTTTTATAGCATTTAGTATTTTTAAGGCCGCGAGCATTGATGTCTCAATATATCCAGTCTCCTTGAAAAACATATGCCCGCTCTGCTCTCCACAAAAATCTGCTTCATGTTCACGCATCACAGCCTTTATAAGAGTGTGTCCTATCTTTGACGGGATAGGCTCTATTCCACAAGAACGCATATATTCCAAAACGCCTCGAGAATATCGCAGGTCATACACAACCTTGCTGTCCGGATAATAATACCCAGCGAGCATCCCCCCAATAAGATCGCCGCGGATCTTTTCCCCATCTGAACTATAAACTACTAGACGGTCACCATCGGGATCAAACTTAAAAACTATATCTTCCCCACTTTCTACAACGGAGATTGACAACTTATCTGTTATCGCGCACGCCTCTCTTACAACCATCTTGTTACCAATAAATTTAACGGAGCTTTCAATATCATGAGTATCAAGTCCGGAATGATGAACCACAAACCGAACATAGTCTGCAAGTAATCCTTTTACAGAAACATCTCCTCGTGTGTTAGAACTCTTAATTTCCTCGCTAAATAACTCCTTGGCTTCTTCCCAGAACTTATCTCCTCCAATATTAATCGCTTGTGTACGCGTAATTTTAAATCCATTAAACTCTTCTCCCATGTGAGATGCAGTAATCATCACCCCCCCACAAGCCCCTTCATTTATCACCCCGAAATAAAAAAGGGGCGTGCTTGTCTGCCCGATATCAACAACATCGCACCCCAACGATACAATCCCATCAATTACGCGCTCCGAGAGCGCGTCAGATGAAGGGCGCATATCACGTGAAACGACAATCTTCTTTGCATTTAGGTGCTTCGCCAAAACCCTACCAAGCCTGTAGGCAAAATCATCATCAAAATCTTCACCATACTTTCCCCTTATGTCATACGCGCGAAAAATATTCTTACTAAACATTTCTTAATTATATGCCCACTTTGCCTTTCACTCAATCTACAAAAGATTTACGCTAGTCTTTTTTTGTAGTTTAATTGAATATAAGAGTTTACTAATGGCAAAGAGAAAGCAATACAAAAGAAGAAGAGGGGTTAAGTCGGGGGGCATTCACCCTGATGCCAAAACCAGCGTGATTGGTATCGCAGTTATTGGGGTAGCGGCGCTTTTTGTTCTCGCAGGGATTGGAATGGCCGGTCCTGTTGGGGATTTTACTTATGAAGGTTTGCAAAAAGTTTTTGGCTGGGGCTACTACCTTATCCCATTTATTTTAATCGCAATTGGGCTCGGTATACTTACGAATATCAAGCGAGCTGTCACACTCCCCACATTTATAGGCTCCGGATTTTTTATAGCATCGGGGCTTGGAATCATTGATATTATCTTTGAGGGTATGGCAGGTTTTGTGGGCTCATTTTTAGGCAATCTAGAGCTACTTTTTGGATATCCCGCATCGCTTGTCATAAATCTCACTATCCTTATAGCGTCAGCTGTAGTTGCCATAAACCTCCCCCTAAAACTCAAAATTAAACTCCCAAAGCGAAGGAAGGTGGAAAAGGGAAAAGAGGAGAAAGAACCGCAAATTATCATACCAAGTAACGATGCGCCTGATACTGTAGAAAAGAAAATAAAAAGGAATAAAAGAGGAAAAGGAAAAGACGACGACATATCTGATTCGGTAACGGCACCCATCGCGCCGGAAGGTGAGCTTGTGTACGAAGCAAAAAATTATGTATTTCCCCCATTATCACTACTCGGCACAAAGAGTGAAAAACCAACCGTTGGTGATCTTCGCGCAAACGCCAACATTATAAAGCGAACCCTAGAGGGATTCGGTATCCCAGTGGAAATGGGAGAGATAACAATCGGGCCAAAAGTAACACGCTACACATTAAAACCAGCTGAAGGCGTAAAGCTTTCAAGAATTATTGCACTCAATCAAGACATAAGCCTGGCGCTTGCGGCGCACCCTATTCGCATTGAGGCCCCAATTCCTGGCAAATCATTTGCGGGAATAGAGGTGCCAAATAAAGTGGGTAGTATAGTTCGACTTGGATCACTCCTAGCATATCCCGACTTTAAAAAGGGTGGCTACTTGAACTTTCCATTAGGGAGAGATGTGACGGGTGAGCCACTCTTTGTAAATCTTACAAAAATGCCACATCTACTTATCGCGGGTGCGACAGGAAGTGGTAAGTCGGTTACAATCCACACACTCATTTTATCACTCCTGTACAACAACTCACCCGAAACGCTGCGATTCATCTTTATAGATCCGAAACGCGTTGAACTTTCAATATACGACGGCATTCCACACTTAGTATCACCAGTTATAATCGACGGCAAAAAAGCGCTTGGCGCCCTACGATACGCAATAAACGAAATGGAAAACCGATACGAGACACTTTTGGGAGCCGGAAAACGCGACATTTTAAGCTACAATAAGGGTAGAAAAAATAATCCTATGCCATACATTGTGATCGTCATTGACGAGTTGGCGGATCTTATGGCCGCACACGGACGCGAGGTTGAGGGCGCAATAGTTCGCCTTGCCCAAATGGCACGCGCAACTGGCATCCACCTTGTCGTTTCAACACAACGACCATCTGTTGAGGTTATAACGGGGCTCATCAAAGCAAATATCACATCTAGGGTGGCTCTTCAGGTCGCAAGTCAAATTGATTCACGAACCATACTTGATACGCCAGGCGCTGAAAAGCTTTTAGGAAGTGGCGATATGCTTTTTATCTCTTCTGATATCTCTAAACCAAAACGAGTACAGGGATCGTTTGTAACAGAAGAAGAAATACAGGCAGTTTCAAAATTTATAAAAAAGAGAAACCCTGAAGCGCAATCAGATGAGCTCCATGGAGCAGAAGATGAAATGTTAAAAGATGGGGACTTTGAGAGTTTTTCTAACAAAGATACCGACGATGAACTCTATGTAGAAGCGCTCGAGGTTATACAGGTGGCAAAAAAAGCATCCGCGTCACTTTTACAGAGGAGGCTGCGTATAGGATATGCGAGGGCGGCAAGGCTACTTGATATTATGGAAGATAGAGGCGTTATAGGTCCCGCAGATGGAGCAAAGCCACGTGAAGTTTATATGGATGGTAAAAAAGATGAATAATTCACAAGAATCAATTGCGCAACTCTTACGAGAGCTTCTAGAAACGCATAGTATGAGCGCACAAAGCCTTGCGGAAAGAACAGGTGTCCCAGTGAGGTTTATTGAATCCCTTGTCCGAGGGGACTTTGATCAATTACCAGCGCGTCCGTATATAAGAGGATATTTATTTAAAATTGCGGACGTTTTTAAAATAGACCCCGGAATCTTGTGGGGGGCGTATCGCAAGGGTGTTGATATAGCAACCTCGGGGGCGGATGACCGGTTTCCATCAAATAGATTCGCGATTGCAAAAATTAGTCCTCATAAAATTGTTCTTATTCTTTTTGTAATACTTCTTGCCGTGTTTATCGGGTTTCGGTTTAATGATATATTAGGGAAGCCAACAATCTCAGTTGATATCCCAAAGTTAACCGATCAAGAGATTATAACCGTAAGGGGAAATGTCTCGCCCGGTGATAGGCTCATTTTGAACAATGAGGTTATCTATCCTAGGGATGACGGGAAATTTGAAAAAAATGTACAATTAGAGCCTGGATTAAACACCTTAAAGTTTAATATCAACCGACACTTAGGCCGTGAAGCGACAGAAATTCACCAAGTTTTTTATCAGCCGACCGAAATTATTCAAGAACTACCACAATAAAATGCAATCTAAAAAGAAAAACGCCTCAACCAACTCAAAGCAAGAGAGAAAAAAGGATAAAGCTACTATGGATGGCTCGCCCAATGTTTCAAAAGATACGCCTAAGAAAAAAACGCCTATGGACGACATAGACATCGTCCTCGCCGCGCTTCGCACAAAACACGGTGAAGAGGCAATAATGAAACTGGGAGACACGGACAGTGTTACCGTGGAGATGATTTCCACTGGACCCTTGTCGCTCGACTTAGCGTTAGGCGGAGGCCTGCCAAAGGGCAGAATCATTGAAATCTACGGCCCCGAAGGTTCAGGAAAAACTACATTAGCGCTTACAATCGCAGCAGAAGCGCAAAAAAAAGGTGGGCGCGTTGCCTTCATTGACGCGGAGCATGCGCTCGACCCCGAATACGCAAAGAGAATCGGTGTGAAAACCAACGAACTCCTATTATCACAGCCCGGCAGCGGTGAGGAGGCATTAAATATCTTGGAAAGTTTAATTCGTTCCGGAGCGATGGACCTTGTGGTAGTTGACTCTGTAGCGGCACTTACCCCGCAGGCAGAAATTGATGGTGAGATGGGAGACCAGCAAATCGGGCTTCAAGCACGCCTTATGTCCAAAGCATTAAGAAAGATCACGGCAATTGCCGCGAAGAGCGGGACGATGATAATTTTTATAAATCAGCTGCGTGAGAAAATTGGGATTATGTTCGGCTCCCCGGAGACGACTCCTGGCGGACGCGCGCTTAAATTTTATTCATCAGTGCGTATTGATATCAGACGAATCGCGCAGATAAAAAGGAGCGACGCGGTTGTGGGTCATCGCACCAAAGTAAAAATCGCGAAGAACAAGGTCGCTCCGCCGTTTAAGGTCGTCGAGCTCGATATAATCTATGGTGAGGGTTTTTCTTACGAAGGTGATGTTTTGAATCTTGCGATAAATGAAGGTGTTATTAAAAGGAGTGGTACAACTTACAGTTTTGGCGATGAGAAACTAGGAGTCGGTCTCGAGAACGCGCGGAAAAAATTGGTTGAAGATAAAAAGCTTCTGGGTGCCATTAAAAAGGATGTTTTGAAAATTATCAAAGACAAGAAAGATGCGAAGAAAAAATAAAATTAAAGTTTTACAAAAAATAGTAACCCGCGACTGCTCACATCGTGCTTCTAGCGAATTTTATCAGCAATAAACTCTCGTATTGCCTCATAGTTATTAACGCCCTCTGTAGGAATTAATATATATGCACCTACCTGTCCCGAACCGCGTTGAGGGGAAGTGCCCTGGGGGTCGATGCCTTGAGTGGGGGCGGTAAAAAGAGCTGAGGTGTACGAGCTTTGCAGAAGCCGTGTCTCAAAATCAAGCACTATACTGTTTAATTCCAGACCGCCTAACTTACCAAACTCCGACACTAGAACACCTAGGTTGAAATTCGTCTCGGCATTTTGAATTTCAGGAACCATTCTAAATAGAAATTTTGTTTTTTCCACAGGTGTCAACGAGTAAAACTTATCAAGAGTCGCCCCTATCACGGCTTGTTGATTTTTCTCCCTGAAAAAGTCCCCTTGCGGAGCGTGCCTGTTGCGAATAAGCCACATCGCATTCTCTCCATCTAAATGGTGCACGCCAGGGTCTAGTCTAAACCCCGATACAGGATCAGTGACTGGCTCTGAAATCTCAACATCAATTCCACCCATTGCGTCTACTCCACGCTCTATAATGCCCGCATCTAAAACAAGATAATTATCAGTCACAATGCCTGTTATTTCTGGCAATCTCTCTAAAAACTCATAAATTTTTCCTCTTCCATAAATCTCATTTATCTTAAAGTTTTCCCCTCCAAATTCTCCGTATAGGTCTCTAGGTAGAGAAATGAGATTTACAACACCAGTCCCTGGCCTGTAGTGAAAAAGAATTATTGTATCAACAAGCTTTGGCGCTCTGTGCCACTGCCCCCCTTGGCCCTCGGCGACGCGTCCCAATATAAGAACTGAAATGTCTTCCTGTCTCTTATCGTTTTTTTCCTGTAGAAAATATAGGACCCTTTCCTTTGTAAAGATCCCTAATCCCGCGGATATTCCCAAAACAACAAATATAAGTAGTAAAATTATTGGGATTGTTTTTCGCATAATGTATAAAAATTTTCAAAAAGCTTAGCGACAAGTATTGGGCCCGTGCCCCCAGGAGTCGGAGTATAGAATTTGAGTTTTTCAGTATTCCCAACAAGGTCCCCCACACCTCCTTCATCTTTAATATCATAACCAAAATCAATAACTCCCGCATCACTCTGTAGCATCTCTGTATCAAGAACACCAGCTCTACCAACTCCGGATATAACAAGGTCCGCGGTTGTAAGCGATGCCCTGCTGTCTTTCTCGTCAATGACAGAAAGTCTTTTACATTTTCCTTTGAACCATTCCGCAATGGGTCTCCCTACAAGCTCTCCCACACCAAGTACAACAACCTCGCTTTCCTCAAAATTTGTACTTGTTCGCCCCAAAATCTCTCGCACAGTTTCAACGGATGGAGACAAAAGCGACATATCTCTTCGCTCACCCAGAAGATCCACATTTTTTTTTGCAGGAATCGCGTTTAATATGTATCGCCTATTTAGCCCCCCGGGTAGTGGGAGTTGCACTAAAACACCGCCCACCGGCTTTTGCCTCGCGATCCTACCGATTTCCTTTCTTAAGCCGTCATTTTTTAAATCTCTACCAAGTTTATATATACGAAAGTCTATACCAAGCTCTCGTGCGACCCCCCCTTTCTGTTTTATAAAACCCAGTGAATGCGGATCATCACCGACAAAAATTACCGCCAAAATTTTTTTAGGTATTTTCCTCTCTTTTAGGTGTGCGATAATATCACCTGCAATTGCCCTTCCGTCAATTTTCATTTCGATAGTGATAGGAAACGCCTCATGCGCTCTATGATATAGCGTTTGCCTGGACCAGATTTAAGTTGTTTTTCTCTCGACCTAGCATCTTGTAGATGTTTATATGCTTCGAAATATATGAGTTCGAACGGTCCCCTTCCTTTTGTCCA
>CAZMCG010000005.1:0-24699 GCA_964565105.1 uncultured Candidatus Saccharibacteria bacterium | reverse complement strand
GAGGCTAGCCAAGTTTCAGTGAAATTAATTTTGAAGCGCCACCATCGGTCATCGTACAACCATAAAGAACTTGCGCGGCCTCCATTGTGGCCCGGTTGTGTGTAACAATTACAAACTGCGTTTTAGTCGAAAATTTCTTTAAAATCTTTCCAAAACGACGAGCGTTTTCTTCATCTAGTGACGCGTCTATTTCGTCTAATATCAAAAATGGAGGTGGACTTACGGAAATAAGCGCAAAAAGTGCCGCTATTGAAACAAGGCTTCTCTCGCCCCCTGAAAGAAGATCTAGGCCCTTAACCCGTTTTCCGGGAAGTGATATATCAATTTTTATCCCCAAGTCGTCTGTTTTATTCCTTGTAACTTCGTTTTCCCAATCATCACCATTGGTCGGAAAGCTTTTTACAATCAATCGCGCCTTACCCCCACCAAATATATCCTCTATAAGCGCCCCGAATTCTTTGCTGATTTTCTCAATTGCATCGTGAAATTCTGTATAAATTTTCTCATCAAGTTCTTTTATAAGCCTCGCCAAATCTTCACTAGCTTTAGTCAAATCCGAAACCTGTCCTTCTAAAAATCCATAGCGCTCTTCTGTCTTTTTTGTATCGGCTAAAATATTTTCATCAATCTCTCCAATCCGCAGTAGTTCACCTCGAAGCTTAAACATTTTATTTATTACCACACCGTCATCTGTATTTATAGACGCGTCATAAGACTCGGTTTTTACAAAGACTCTCTCCAGTGATTCTATATCGCGACCAACCTGCATCAACTCTTCCTTCAAGCTTCCCATCTGTACACAGACTCGCTCTTTATCTATAGTAATTTTATTTTTCTTTATCGTAAGCTCTTCAAAATTTTTGCGTTCCAGTTCTAATTCCCTATAAGCCCCACTAAACTTTTTATTAAACTCCTCAAGAATTTTCTGATATTGCCCCTCTTTCTCGTCAAGTAAGGCTAGCTCCTTATCAAGTTCCTCTATATCACCTACGAGCTTCTTGTATTCCTTATCGGGCCCGTTTTCTTTTTGTACACCTTCGGGCACAGACTCAAACGCCTCCTCTATTAAAAAGATTACCCTTTTTAATCCATCTTTGAGTGTATTTATATCACTATCAATAACACCAGATATCACACTACGAATTTCTTTTAATATCTTTTTAAAATCGACTCCATCACGGACAACCTCTCTTGACTGAAATTCAAGCTCAGTCTCTACGCGCCCCAATTTATGTCCCAATTCCGCACGCCTTTTCGTAATTACCCCTCTTGTTTTTTGAATCTCTCTTAACTGCCCCGCAGCTTCAGGCTGACTCTTGCTTACATTGCGGACTTTGGCCTCAAACTTTTTAAAAGTCACCCCCTCACTTTGCACCTGTTCCTCTGTTAATACTTCCATCCTTTTTATATGATCAAGTTCTTTGCGGAGCTTAAAAAGACGATTTCCATAAAAGCTGTTTTCAATATCTAAAAGCTCATCTGCTATTTTCTCTCTGTTTTGATAACGCAAAGACTGCCTGCGAAGAAGCCTTATGTGTGGTACAAGCTCATCAGTCATTGCCTTTACTTTATCTAGGTTCGCAAAAGTATTTTGAAGCTTACGCGTTGCGTCAGATTTTTTGAGTTGATACTCCTTAAGTCCCAGCATCTCTTCAATCATCTCGCGCCTTTCCTGTGGACTTGCCTTTATAAACACATCGCTCTCGCCCTGATTTATAATTGTCAATCCTTTTGCACCTAACTTCACACGAGCTAAAAAATCTATGAGCTCCTTTAATCGCACCTCTGATTTATTTATAAAAAATTGCGAATTACCATCACGACTTATGCGCCGCGAAATGGAAACTTCTGAAAAATCTATGGGGAAAAAGCCTGAAGAATTATCAAAATAAAGCGTAGCTTGAGCCAATCCCATGCGTGGACGCTTTTTGTTTCCGGCAAAAATTAAATCCTCCCCCTTTTCCCCCCTGAGGTTTCGCGCATCACGCTCACCCAAAAGCCAACGAACACCATCTGTGATATTAGATTTACCAGAGCCGTTTGGGCCGACGATTGCCGTAATACTACCACTTAAATCAAGTGTGGTTTTATCAGCAAAAGACTTGAGTCCATGTAATTCTAATTTCTTGAGAAGCATATTATTTTAGTGAATTTAAAAATCTTTGATTTGTGAAAACAAATGACCAAGCGCCCTGGGCGCCAAGTTACAGTTTTCACATTTATGATAACATTTATATATTATCTATAAATGTTAATAAATATGAAGCTATGTACATAGTCGGCATTGATGAGGTCGGACGAGGCTCTCTTGCGGGACCCGTAATTGTCGCTGTGGTATTAACTCCTAAGGAATTTTACCCGAAGCCAGCGTCACTCCCAAAACTAAGAGATTCAAAGATGTTAACGCCAGACATTCGCGCGGCATGGTTTGCTTATATAAAAACACACCCTGATATTTTTTATACGACTTCTGGTGTTTATCCTAGAGGTATTGAAAAGCACAATATCTCAGGTGCGGCGAATCTTGCGGCCCTACGTGCGTTTAGTCGACTAACCCGTAATATTAACTCTATAAATTATAGCGTGTTTCTAGACGGAGGTTTATATATAGGAAACAAAAATAATCTTGGAGTACCTGCTAAAACAATAATCCGAGGAGATCAAAAAATTGTAACAATAAAACTTGCGTCAATCGTCGCAAAAGTTACGCGCGACCGATACATGGTGCGCCTACATTCAAAGCATCCAGAATACCACTTTTGTTCACACATGGGATATGGAACAAGTCTTCATAGAAGGATGATTAAAAAACACGGAGCTTCCAACGCTCACAGAAAAGCATTCTTGCAAAAAATCTAATTTAATCGTACATTTAAGCTTATTATATTTTAAATATGCCAGAACCTAAAAAACACGGTACAAAATCAAAGCAAGGAATGAGGCGCAGCCAGAAAAAGCTGAAACCAATAAATATTCTTCCATGCCCAAGTTGCAACGCGCCCCTTATATCACATAGGGTTTGTAAAAACTGTGGCGCCTACGGCACCGTGGTTAAGGCGACACAAACCATTGAGCAAAATAAAAAGCGCACAGAGTAATATAGTATCACTGGACTCATATCTCTTATCTTTACAAATGACTGCTATATACACCTACTTACTAATCACTATTCATTAGAAAATGGCAGTAAGAAACCTAGGTAGAGGCGTGGCGTTACAATCGCTTTACGAATGGGACTTTTTTAATAAAAATTCTAATCTTAAAGCTACAACAGAGCGTAACCTCAAAGAATTTGCGCCCGGCTTCATGGAGCCAGAGTTTGTAATTAGCTTGATAGAAGGTGTAAAGAAGCACATAGAACAATTAGATGAAGTTATAACTGTGTCCGCTCCAGAGTGGCCGATTAATAAACTCTCTATTGTTGATAGAAATGTTTTGCGTATTGGCCTTTATGAACTACTCCACGCAGATAGAAAAGAAATTCCGCCAAGAGTTGCAATAAATGAAGCGATTGAACTTGCGAAAACATATGGAGGTATGAACTCCGGGCGTTTTATAAACGGTGTGATGGGAACTGTTTATAAAGAAATCGGTGAGCCAGACAAAAAAGCCCCGACTTCATCTCAAGATTCTCCTGAGAAACAAAATCGAGGATCCCTGACCCCTGAAACCGAAAAGGGCTCGGAAAAAACCGGGGAAAAACCAGAGAAAACTCACACTAAAAATAAAACCTCACTTAAAAATGAAAAAATACGCCCGGGTGAAAATAAACCTAGATCTAAAAAATAATGAGTAAACTAGAAAATATACAAAAAAAGCTAGAGACTTCATTTAACGATATCGGCTTACTTGAAGAGGCAATTACTCACCGTTCTTATCTAAATGAAAATGAAAAATGGCAGCACAGAAACAATGAACGGCTTGAGTTTCTAGGAGACGCAGTTCTTGAGCTTGTAGTAACAGAAGAGCTTTTTGATATGTTCCCAGAAAAAGAAGAGGGAGAATTGACCATCTACAGGGCCGCATTAGTAAACACAAAAATCCTAAGTATCGTCGCGTATGATATTAAACTTGATGAAGAAGTCTTACTTTCACGCGGAGAGGCAAGGGACTTTTCTGGTCGCGGTAAAGAGAGTATCTCAGCAAATGTAGTAGAGGCCATAATAGGTGCTATATATCTTGATCAAGGATATGATGTAGTAAAAAAATTTATTGTAAGAAATATAATCTCTCGACTAGATAGTGTAATAAAAAATGGTGGGAAAGATCCTAAAAGTCTTGTCCAAGAAATTGCGCAAAGCGATTATAAAATAACACCAACCTATAGGGTTATCGGAGAATCGGGGCCCGCGCATGACAGACACTTCAATGTGGGCTTATACTTCAACCACGAACTCAAGGCAGAAGGAGGGGGAAAGTCAAAGCAAGAAGCCGAGACTGAAGCTGCGCAAAAACTTTTAGATAAACTGGGAAAATAAAAAGAGTCTGCGCTTTATTACCATCGTCCATTTAAGCGGTTTTTTGTGATAGAGTTAAAGTTAATATGAGTAAATTCACCCACCTACACACACACTCCCATTATTCACTCCTAGATGGTCTCTCTAAAATAGGGCCATTGGTTGATCGGACAAAAGAGCTCGGTATGGATGCATTAGCTATCACCGACCACGGTAATCTTTACGGCTCTGTCGAGTTCTATAAGACCGCGAAAAAGGCGGGTATAAAACCCATCATTGGAGTTGAGGCGTATGTAGCGATAGGCTCGCGTCACTCTAGAGACTCTAAAATTGATGCAACTCGCTATCACCTGACACTTCTTGTAAAAAACGATGTTGGTTACAAAAATTTAGTACAGCTTGTAACAAAATCACACCTTGAGGGATTTTATTACAAACCGCGAATTGACAGGGAGTTAATTGAAAAGCACAGCGAAGGGCTCATCTGCCTTTCTGGGTGTTTCTCGGGTGAGATAGGGAGACTTTTGAGCATAGATAAATTCACGGATGCAGAAAGTGTTGCGAAATATTATCACGGGGTTTTTGGCGACGACTATTACTTAGAGATCCAACCCCATGATCCAAACTTAAAGCCAGGTCTCATAAAACTTTCTGAAAAACTTAATATCCCACTTGTCGCAACACAAGATTCGCATTATTTAGTACGTGAAGATGCCCCAATTCATGATGTGCTCCTAGCTATTCAAACAAACAACAAAATAGACGATGAAGATCGACTTACCTTTAAAGATTATGATTCCTCATTTCGCTCTCCAGAAGAAATGATAGAAGTCTTTAAAGATATTCCAGAAGCTATTGAAAATACTGTAAAAATTTCGGACAAATGCAATTTTGAGATGGAGCTCGGAGTAACACATCTTCCTGAATATCCACTTCCAAAGGGCGAAACAAGTATAGGAAGTCTTCGTAAACTCGCAGAAACTGGTATTGAAAAAAGATATGGAGAAAAAACCAAAGAGATAAAAGAAAGACTTGAGCGTGAACTCGATGTGATAGAGCAAACTGGATTCGCGGACTACTTTTTAATAGTCCAAGACTTTGTAAATTGGGCCAAAAGTCGCGGTATCGTCGTGGGACCCGGCCGAGGATCTGCCGCCGGGAGTATAGTCTCATATGCCTTAAATATCACAAGCATTGACCCCATGAAGTATAATCTTCTTTTTGAAAGATTTTTAAATCTAGATCGACCAGAGCCACCGGATATTGATATAGACTTTGCAGACAATAGAAGAGATGAAGTTTTAGGATATATACGTGAAAAATATGGTGAAGAAAATGTCGCTCAAATTATAACTTTTGGAACAATGGCAGCACGCGCGGCCATTCGTGATGCGGGTAGGGCACTCGGCCTCCCCTATTCGCTTTGTGACCAGGTCGCAAAGCTTGTCCCGCTTATCGCAAATCAGCAAAAGCAAACGCTTCAACAATATATTGAAAAGACTCCAGAGCTCAAACAAATATATATTTCAGACCCGAGGGTTAAAAACTTAATAGACACTGCGTCTCACCTAGATGGTGTTGCGCGACACGTCTCAGTCCACGCGGCAGGTGCGGTTGTGTCAAAGGAGCCTATCGTAAATTATCTAGCGCTCCAACGCGCACCACAGGACGAAAACATCATTATAACACAACTTGATATGTGGGGGGTGCAAGATTTGGGGCTATTAAAAATCGACCTCCTCGGTCTGCGCAACCTTACAATTATTGAGGAGGCCGTTCGTTTAATAAAAGAACTCGAAGGCGTGGAGATAGACATTGAAAACCTACCGCTGGATGATGAAAAAACTTTCAATCTTTTTAGGGCAGCTGAAACAACGGGTATTTTTCAATACGAATCATCGGGTATGAAACGGTATATGAAAGAAATCGCACCAACAGAATTCGAAGACCTAGTGGCGCTTGTTGCCCTTTATCGCCCCGGCCCTATCGAACTTATTCCATCGTTTATAAATAGAAAACACGGAAAAGAAAAAGTTTCATACATTCATTCAAAACTTGAGCCCATACTTAAAGATACCTATGGAATTGGTATCTACCAAGAACAAATGATGAGAATCGCAACAGATTTAGCTAAATATACTCTACCAGAAGCAGATATCCTCAGAAAAGCGATTGGTAAAAAAATTAAAAAGCTTCTAGACGAGCAAAGAGAAAAACTAATAAACGGAATGGTAGAAAATGGTATTGATAAAAAAGCTGCTGAGAAAATCTGGGAACTTTTTCCTCCCTTTGCGCGATATGGATTCAATCGAGCTCATGCTGTTTCGTACGCAATGATTGGCTATCAAACAGCGTATCTAAAGGCGCAATACCCAGTGGAATATCTAACAGCTCTCTTGAATAACGCAGGGACAGACATTGAACGCGTATCGGTCTTTATCACAGAGGCAAATAGAATAGGGATTAAAGTTTTACCACCAGATTTGAATAAAAGTACTAGTCGCTTTGTACCAGAGGAAAATAATATCCGATTTGGACTATCAACAATTAAAAATGTAGGAGAAAAAATAACAGACGCGATTGTGGAAGAGCGTATGAAAAATGGGCCATATGAAAGCCTGACTGACTTTGCAAAAAGAGCTAACCAGTATGGTCTCAATAAAAAAGTTATTGAATCACTCATCAAATCAGGTGCGCTTGATTCGCTCGGAGTTGAACGCGCTACAGCACTTTTCAATGTAGACTTGGTTCTGAAAGCTGCCCGAAGCAAAGTCTCCTCATCACAATCGCTTTTTGATAATAACCATTCATTTAAAGTGAAATTAATAGAAGCGCCAAACCCTGCGCCTAAAATTGATAAGCTCGGTTGGGAAAAAGAGTTAATTGGACTTTATATAACAGAGCATCCACTTACGGAGTTTATCAAAAACAATTCTAAGAGCGATATAAGCTCAATTAGTCAGATCTCAAAAGAGCGTGAGAATAAGTCCGTAAAAACTTGTGGTGTCGTTTCAAAGGTCCAGCAGGTGCAAACCAAAACCGGTAGCCCGATGCTTTTTGTAAAAATAGAAGATTTGAGTGATAATATAGAAATACTGGTCTTCTCGGATGTACTTGAGAAAACACGTTCGCTTTGGCAAGAAAACAATTCTGTTATTGTAAACGCAAGGATATCAAAGAGAGGCGGCGATACCAAATTGATATGCCTGAACGCACAACAAATAAAACAATAAATAACATAAGGCATTCACTTGCTCATCTTTTAGCTACGGCTGTCCTTGAAAGATTTCCTAATGCGGAACTTGGGATTGGCCCTACGGTCAAGAATGGCTTTTATTACGATTTTAAGATATCACGCGGGTTCTCTTCAAAGGATCTTGGAGAATTTGAGAAAACAATAAAAAGGCTCATAAAAAAGGAGTTATCGTTCAAGAGTAAAAAAGTAACGACTAAGGAAGCGAAAAAACTTTTCTCTGCTGGAAGCGGATCCGCTTTTAATGGAAATGAGCAACCATTTAAGCTAGAACTTATAAAGGATTTTATAGGGGACAAAAAAACTTTGACTGTATATTCACTAGGTGATGTATTTATAGATCTCTGTAAAGGTGGGCATGTTAAAAATACGAAAAACATTAATCCTGAAGCGTTTAAACTCACAAGTATAGCTGGGGCTTACTGGAAAGGTGACGAAAAAAACCCACAACTTCAACGCATTTACGGCGTAGCGTTTGAAACAAAAAAAGAGTTAAGCGTACACCTTGAAAAGCTCGAGCAAGCAAAACAAAGAGACCACAGGAAAATCGGACAAGAGCTAGATTTATTTACTACCAATGAAGATGTGGGGCCGGGTCTTATACTCTGGATGCCTAGGGGTACAACTATAAAGGAAGAGCTAGAAAAACTTGGCAAAGAGACTGAGGAAGACTGGGGTTATCAACGAATATCTACACCACACATCGCAAAAGAAGCGCTGTACATAAAGTCCGGTCACCTCCCCTATTATAAAGACGACATGTACCCCGCAATGGAATTTGAAAATGAAAAATACTATATAAAACCGATGAATTGCCCCTTCACGCACCTTATCTACAACGCGAGAAAGCGCTCATATAAGGAATTGCCAATACGCTATGCTGAATACGGCAGTGTCTATAGGAACGAAGACAGTGGAACCCTATTGGGACTGTTGCGTGTCCGTGGAATGACTCAAAACGACGCACATATATACTGCACAGAAGATCAAGCTCTAGGGGAGGTCTTGGGTGTGATGAAACTTCACGATTACTATTACAAACTCCTCGGCATTGAAAATTACTATATTGAGCTTGCTCTTCCAGACTTTAAGGCAAGGCCCGAAAAATATTTCGACGATAAAAGAGCGTGGGGAAAAGCGATCGCGATATTACGAAAAGCGGCAAGGTCACTAAATATAGATGTAATAGAAAAAAAGGGAGAGGCGGCATTTTATGGACCCAAGTTTGACTTCAAGATCGAAAGCGTAACTGGTCGGGAGTTTGGAATATCCACTAATCAATTAGATTTCGGCTCTGGAAAACGCTTTGGACTAACCTACACAAACAACAGTGGTAAAGAGAAAACCGTGCCCTACATCATTCATCGTGCACCTCTAGGCTCAACTGAGCGATTCATAGGATTTCTAATAGAAAGATACGCGGGCGCATTCCCAGCGTGGCTGTCCCCTGTTCAGACTCAGGTTCTTGCTGTTAGTAAAAAACAAGAGGTGTATGCAAAAAGAGTCCTCAAGGCATTACGAGATAATAATATTCGCGCACAACTCACATCGGGTAACGAGACTCTCGGAAAACGCATTCGTGAAGGCGAAATGCAAAAAATTCCCTATCTTTTGGTTGTCGGTGACAAAGAGGTAAAAACAAACTCCGTCGCCATAAGAAAGCGAGGTAAAAAAGATATAGAAATTCAAAAGCTTACAAAATTCGTTGAAAAAATCACAGAGGAAATTGAGAAAAGAAAATAGGGCCTTTTATCGAGTTGCCCAGCCCCTTACTCCTCTCTTATGTAATTTTGCCTTTCCCTCCTCAAAGTACTTATTCTCCCCTTCTCTATTTCCGCGTCATGCAAGAGTTTTACTGCCGCCTCTGAAAGCGGGGTTAAGGGGTTAATACATTTTGTCCTACTGTTTACATTAAGGTCGATAACAACTTGAGCGATCAACCTCCTTATTGTTCGCCGAAATTGTCTTGCCTCATAGCTTTTGGGGTTCAGTAGAAAAGAAGTCCCCAATATAACATCCTCGACATCTCTTATAGTCCTCATACTAACTCCTCATTAGGCTACAGGTATCACATATACCATAATAATACATATGAAAGCAAAACCAGGTGTCGTTGTTATCTTAGGATCGAACGCTTCGGGAAAATCTTCTTTGGGGATTAAACTCGCACGAGAATTCAATGGCGAGATTATTTCCGCTGATTCGCGACAAGTTTACAGGGGCTTAGATATAGGTGCGGGAAAAATCACAAAAAGCGAGATGAAGGGTGTGCGCCATCATATGTTGAATATCAAAAACCCCAAAAAAGTTTTTACAGTTGCGAAATATCAGGAAAAAGCAAAGCGCGCACTTCGCGGAATTCTCAGGCGTGGCAATCTACCGATTATTGTCGGAGGTACTGGTTTTTATATTGACGCTTTGGTTTACAGTATAGATTTCCCAAAAGTCCCGCCACAGAAAAATCTGCGCAAAGAATTGGAAAAGCTCGATACACGAACACTTTTCGAACGACTTGGACGCATTGATCCTGATCGCGCTATAGTAATCGATTCTAAAAACCGGCGACGACTTATAAGAGCTATAGAAATTGTTGAGACGACCGGCAAGCGGGTGCCGTATGCCGACAAATTATTCTTGTACGATGTCTTAAAAATCGGAATCAAACACGATGATGAAAAATTAAAAAAACGTATCGGAGAGCGTTTAGACAGAAGACTACAAGGCGGGATGATTGAAGAGGTTGAGCGATTAAGTAAAAAAGTGGGTTGGCAGCGGCTTAACGAGCTTGGACTTGAGTACAGATATATCGCAGATTATCTTCAGAATAAAGTAGGCCGAGAGGAAATGCGCGATAAGCTTTTTATGGAAACCTGGCACTTCGCAAAACGTCAGATGACATGGTTTAAGCGCGACGAAGAAATTATTTGGATAGACTCACCTAAAAATGAAGTAGACGCTTTCAAAAAAGCATCTCCAATAATTCAAAACTTTCTAATTCCTAAAAATTAAGTTCCCCCAGAGATGACGCGTATAGATATTGCTTCCTTAAACTTATCTCCAATATGTAGATTTAAATTGTACAATCCCTCTTTTTGAAAAGTAGTGTCCATCACTTTTATAATTAAATTTACCTTTCCGTTAATGCCAATCTTTAACTCCTGAGGCTGGGACTTCATATCTATAATCTTTTCTCCAGAAGGATTTTCTATATCAAAATAATAACTATAACTCATGCCATCTCTTGGATCCGCTTCTATGAAAAAAACTGCAAAAAACTCTGGATGCCTTGCCGGAAAATTATCAGTATAAATATTTTCAAATATTCCGATTAGGTTTAAATTGCCAGTTTCTTTTGTAGTAAAAGCTTTATCACAAACCGCCTTGAGTACTGTTTCCATATAATTTGTTTTTTATCTTTACTGCAAGTATGCAGGATTAAGTATCTTATGTAAAAACTTACTCAAGTGAATCTTTTAATAATTTTTCTATAAGACTTGGATTCCCTAGCCCGCGAAGTTTTGCCATCACTTGTCCAACTAAAAACTTGATTGCAGTTTCTTTCCCCCCCTTATAATCCTCAACGGCTTTTTTATTTTCTTTAATTACAATCCCAACAGTCTCGGCAACTTCTCCTTCATTAGAAATTTGTCCTAAATCTTTTTCTCTTATGATTGTTTCCGGATCAGCGCCGGTTTCAAGCATTTCGGACAGTATATCCTTCGCTGTGCGCGATAAGACATCCCCCTTGCTTATAAGTGATATAAGCTCCGCAAAATTTTCCGGAGTTATTTTATTATCTTCAAAAGTCACGCCTCTATCTTTGATAATTCCGAGAAAATCGCTCGTCATATAGTTGGTTAAAAGCTTGAACGCACTCTTCTTTGCCTTGCCATCTACAAGGGTACCCAACTCCGAAACGGCTTCCTCAAAATATCCCGCGAGATATCTGTCTCCAATTAAAACTTCTACCTGATCTTCAGATATACCAAATTCTTTTATAAATCTCTTCCGCTTTTGTGATGGTAGCTCCGATATAGACTGCTTTATTTTTTTCAAATCAATTCCCTCATTTGCCGTGGGGTCCATGGGCGACCCACCCTGAAGGGACGAGGCTAGCCCACCCTGAATTGACGAGTTGAGGTCGCCCATAAAAGTAAACGAAGCTCGCCCATCCACGAACTGGATGGACGGCAAGTCGGGTTCCGGCATATAACGATAGTCGTCCGCCCCCTCTTTTACACGCTGGGAAAATGTTTCGCTTTTTGTATCGTTCCACCCTCGAGTTTCCTGAATAACTTTTTCTCCACTTTCTAAAATTTTCTCTTGTCTCTTAATTTCATAAGTAATAGCGTTTTTTACTGCCTTGAACGAATTGATATTTTTCAGCTCAACTTTTGTGCCTAAAACAGGTTTGTTTTCCAAGCCTGTTTTAGGCACGTTTCCGCGTTCTTCTGCGTTCGTTCCGCGTGAATCTGCGGTTTCACGAAGTGAAACATTTGGCTCTATTCGCATCTGTCCTTTATCCATATCCGCATCCGATGCGCCTAAATATCTAAGTATCAGCTGGAGCTCTTTCGCGAACTCTATCGCCTTGTCCGTCGAATGAATTACGGGCTCTGTAACAAGCTCCATAAGTGGAAGGCCCGCGCGATTATAGTCCACATACGTACAGTCTTTAGTGTGGGTGAGGCGAGCGGTATCTTCTTCTAGGTGCACTCTTGTAATTTTTACTCCAACAAGCGTTCCGCTTTCTACTAACGGCTCTTTATACTGAGAGATCTGATATCCTTTTGGGAGGTCGGGATAAAAATAACTTTTTCTATCGAAATGTGAATGTTTTGGAATTTCACTGCCGAGCGCATACCCAACGCTTATAACCGCTTCTATCGCTTTTTTGTTTAAGGTCGGAAGAGTACCTGGGTGCGCCAGGCAGATTGGGCATATATTTATGTTTGGGGTTTTCTCAAGCGGATCATTTTTGCACCCGCAAAACATTTTGGTTGCAGTTTTTAGTTCCGCATGAATCTCGAGTCCAATAGTTACTTCGTATTCTGTTTTCATTATTTTCTATCCTTTTCATCAAAGCCCCCCGCTACAGTCAGGTCTGCTTTAATTTTCGGATGCGGGTCATAATTATTTAAAGTTACGTGTTCTGGTCTAAAGGATTCTAGGTCCTTTACTGAGTCGTCTATTAAAAGAGTTGGGAAGGTTTTGGGCTTCCTCTTTAATTGCTCCTTGACTGCATCCATATGATTTTCATAAATATGGACATCACCGAAAGTATGAACAAAATCCCCTACCTTAAGTCCTGCTATCTTTGCAATAACATGCGTTAGAAGTGCATAGCTTGCTATGTTAAACGGGACACCAAGAAATATGTCTGCGCTTCTTTGATAAAGCTGTACCGACAACTTGCCATCTGCGACATTGAAATGAATTAATATGTGACAAAGCGGAAAGTTTAACGCCTTACCCGGTAGTGCCATTGAATATAAATATTCTGGGATCCAGACAGAAAGCACTGTTGATTTTCTGTGAGGGAAGTTTTTTAAGTTATCAACTACCCAAGCTAACTGATCGATTTTCCTTCCGTCACTAGCCGGCCAATTTCTCCAAAGTTCTCCATAAATTTTTGGAAGCTCTCCCCAGTCCTTTGCAAATTTATTGTCTTCTAGGATCCTTGAGATAAATTCCTCTTTCGTTAAATCATCTACACTACCGCTCTCTATCGCTTTCTCATAAATCTTATATGGATAATCATCCCAAATATTCACCTTATTATCTACTAAGTATTTTATATTAGTCTGCCCCGATAGGAACCAATACAATTCGTGAAGCACCCCTTTCCAGTAAACATTTTTTGTCGTGAGTAATGGAAAACCTTCGGAGAGATTAAAGCGAATCTGCCTGCCAAAAACACTTCTTAGCTCAATTCCGGTATTGTGGTCTTTTTTAATAGCTCCGTTGTCAAGAATCTCTTGAAGGAGATCTAGATACTGATATTCCGGATGTCTTTTCTCTTCATTCATCTTTTTTTGATATATAGGTATTTTCTTGGTTGTTGTGATATCTCCCCACCTCTTTATAGTCTTTCTTTGGCGGGTTCGATAAATTTGAGAAAGTTAGCTGAGCTATCTCCATCCCAGGGCGAAGAATTATCGGAACTGTATTTAAATTACAAAGTTCTAGTGCGATATTTAGATAGTGTCCTGGGTTAACGAGAGATGCTGAGTTGTGCACTGAAAGTCCTATTCGCGCTAAACTACTCTTTCCATTTACCTCTACCATATACTCATCAGATCCAAAATAGTCTTTCGAAAATCCCACAACACTTGCACCTGGGTGTAGAACAAACTTTTCTCCATCACCCACCTTAATCTCTTTCGTTTTTCCGTATATTTTTTTTAATGGATCTATAAATTCCGTTTTGTGTAGGTCAGTAATTATAAATTTATTACCTAGCAAAATATCGTAGCTTGCCGGCTGCAGACGAGCTTCATCAAAATCATCAATTTTGATATTCCCTGCCTCTATCTCTTTTTTTATATCGATATCTGATAAAAACATTATTCTATGTTAAAAATCTTATCAGTTCCGTAGTATTCTGGCCAATGTTCGTTGTAGTACGCGAACATCCGCCCTAGTCTGTCCTGCGCAAGCTCTAAAGCGCCGACCTCTTTCATAAAACTGCGTAATTCCTTTTGCGTTTCTTCCGATTTATTCTGGTCGGTTATTATTTTTTCAAATTCCGCTAAGTATCCGTAACCCGCATTCTTATCTATCGAAACACAGACGCCCTTACATATATATTCTTCACGCTCTCTAGACCACTTTGCTTGATACTTAAAATCGGAGTCTAATAATATTTTATCAAGCTCGTCTAGTGTTTTGTCTTTTACCTCTTCTTCAAATTCTATGCGAGAAATTCCATTCGCGCTTGTTGTGTCGTCTATTGATGCCTTTATTACCAATAATATTTTCCCGTCTATTTCTCTTGTTCTTACTGAAAAATCATGACCCTCATCTATTATTTCCCTCAACTTACTTGCGTTATCTTTTGAAAATAACAGTTCAGTCGCCTTGCATAACTTACTAAAATCTCCATCCATAAAGTAGTGGTTTAACTGCTCGTTGCTTGAAACAAGTTTTGTTGAGGAGTCTACCTTTCTTAACATGTCCTTAAGCTCATCTGCCCTCTCTTTACTTCCAAGTAAACTTTTTATTTCTATTTCGTAATTTCGCATAATAAGTGTGGCGCGGCTTTGTCGCTTACATTCGGTTCGCTCAATGAAAATAGAAACTTCGTTCCCATTTTCCTTCCACTCACGAATGTATAATGTATTATAGTTTGAAGATACAAAATAAATCAAGATGACAAAAGTTAGCGCAATTGTAGCATTAGGAAAAGATAGTATTATAGGCAAAGGGAGTGAGCTTCTTTGGCGTATTCCCGACGACCTAGCTCGTTTTAAAAAAATTACTATAGGACACCCCGTTATAATGGGAAGGAAAACCTTCGAGTCCATCGGCAGGCCTCTGCCCAAACGGCCCAATATTATTATCACGCGGGACAAAAGCTTCAAAGCCGAGGGCTGTTTCGTTACGCACTCGATAAAAGATGCTATCGAGAAGGCAAGGGGTCTCGACTACGAAGAGATTTTTATAATCGGTGGCGGTGAAATTTACAAACAAGCTCTACCCCAGACAGACAAACTTTACTTGACGCTTATTGATGATGAAAAAAACGGAAATGTGTTTTTCCCCGACTATTCGGAATTCACAAAAGAAATCTCTCGCGAGGAGCGAGAGTATGAGGGTTTAAAATATGCCTGGGTTGATTTGGAAAGAGGGTAAAGTATGTCTCCATTACCTAATTCCCCCCGGAGGCGGGCAGGCGCGCGAATTAGGTAATGGAGATTGGAAAATACACTAGAGTCTTTGTCTAACTCTCTAGTATTTCATATTTACCCGTTCCTACCACTTCTACTTTAACTCAACTACCCTCTTACCTGGGATGACGTCCTCGAAGTAGTCAAACTGGGTATCCCTAGTCAATCGGTACAAGACTAGGGATGCCCGTTCAAAAGATATTGACAATATAACTATTTTATGATATAAACACGACATAATTCCTAGTTTATATGACTAGGTCTTCCCCTAGGGGATAAGTGGTTACTCGTACCAATTACGAGCGTACTTCAAAAAGGAGAAGTCTATATGGCTACCCTGTCGTTACGACAAGGCGAAGGATACAATATCCTTGCTGGTCCTGGCAAATATGACCTCATTACCGCCTTCGGGTATTGTGGTCCTCTCAATGGGCGAATCTCGGTTAACTTCGAGGTCCAGCTCCACGGAGCGAATCAGTCACACCACTTCTGGGTGCACATTAACTCACTGAAGTGGGGGGATGGTGATGGCCAGTCCTGGAATTTCGAAGGCCGTTCTGAGAAGAACAGTAGTCGGAGGGTTCGTGGTTATTACTCCACGAAACACCGCCAGGGGACATTCGAGGTCACCTCATGATGAGTTCGTCTGTGGACTAAGTCCACAGACGAAGACAAGTGGTTGTTCCCTGGAGACTACGGAGACGACTGGTGTCCATCCTGTGGGCAGCTTGACTGTCAGGATGAATGTTGGCGAAACGAGGTCCAAGTTATTTGTCTCTCATGCGGGGACAGCGACTATTGGAACGATTGCCTCGCCCCGAACGACTAACGACCCCCATTCGTCTGTGAAGGATCCCCTTCGCATTGGCGTCGGGGGTCTCTTCACGTTTGGATATCTCAGGGTGACTGAGGGGACACTACTCTACCCCTATCCCCATCTTCGTTGTCCCTCGACTCTGCTCGGGACTCCCCATAGGGCTTCCGCCCTCTGGTCTTCGCCTCCGCTGCTTCGACTCAGGTCACCCCCACAGGGAAACTCCTCGCCTCGCTAAAGCTATGACGGAGCGGGCCGACCCCCTTCCCCGAAGCATGAGTATCTCAGTCTGCGACTTCTATGCCCATACTTCTTGCCGTTCCTTCAATTATTTTAACGGCCGCCTCAATATCGTTGGCATTCAAGTCTTCCATTTTCTTCTCGGCAATTGCGCGCACATCAGATTTTGAAACCTTTCCAACTTTATTGCGGTTTGGAACTGGAGAGCCCTTATCTATTCCTGCCACCTTTCGCAATAGGTCAGATGCGGGAGAAGTTTTTAGTTTAAACGTAAAGCTACGGTCTTCATAAATTGTAATCTCGGCGGGGATAATATCGCCACCCATTTCTTTTGTCGCTTCATTAAACTGCGCGCAAAAATCCTGAATACTTACTCCGTGCGGCCCCAGTGCCGTGCCAATTGGAGGGGCTGGGTTCGCCTGACCCGCTTTTATTTGAAGTTTTAGTACTGTTACCACTTTCTTCATAATTCGATACGAAAAATCCGAATAATATCCGAATGCCCCGAATAAGTTAAATATTGTAACATTGTATCATTTGTAGATTCGGATGTATTTGTAGTTTTGGATCGCATTAAAACTTTTGCACTTGCAGTGAATCAAGCTCAACCGCAGTATCCCGTCCGAAAACCGGAACCATAACTTTAATACGACCTCTCTCACTGTCAACCTCAGCGACTCTCCCATCATAATCCTTAAATGGCCCATCTATGATACGAACCATCTCTCCAACACTAATTTCAATCTTTAGGGTAGGCTCGTTCTCATCCATTCTTGATATAAGTGTGTCAACTTCTTCATACGAAAGCGGCGCTGGGTTTGTGGCATCAGATCCAACAAATCCTGTAACGCGTGGTGTATTGCGAACAACATACCACGAGTCGGGCTCCATAATCATCTCAACGAGCACATATCCTGGATAAATTTTATCCTCATAAAAAACCCTTTTTCCGCCTCTAATTTTTATTTTTTTCTCCTTAGGAACAATAATTCTAAATACCTTGTCGTTCATCGCAAGCGAGTCAACCCGTTGCTTTAAATAACGCACAACCGCATCTTCATACCCGGCATATGTATGCACTGCGAACCAATGCTTAACACCCTCTTTTTTAGACATCATATCTGTCATATTACTGGAAAAATTCCCGCAGAACAGTTACAAAAAAATAGTCGAGAGCGCCTAAAAAAACAGACACCATAAGTGAGATTACAATAACAACAACCGAAAGCTTTAACGCATGATCCCTGCTCGGCCAATTAATACGCTTAAACTCATGTCGTAGCTCTCCTACAAATATTTTTATTCGTTTCATATAAATTCAATAAAATAGTAACGGATTTACTCTAAATACTCAAGGGCTCGCTCATTTCCACCGAACGCAGATGACATTTATATCCTCAGCGAAAACCCTCAACACCCACTGATGACCCTGTGTTTCTAGGACACAAAAGAACAAAAAGATAATGATGCCCAAGCTTATTGCATAAGTTCACGATCGTGAGAATATGCAATAAAATTGAGTGAAGATTGGCTATTAATTGAGAGTTGGGGTTGGGGGATAAGATATGTTGAATTCTAAACGTCTAAATTCTTGACGGATGCAGCGTGCACCTGGATAAATCGCTTTCTTGGAGCCACCTCTCCACCCATTAAGATATCAAACATTCTATCTGCTTCCCTCACATCATTAATAGTGACTTTTTTAAGTGTCCTCTTCTCTGGGTCAAGCGTCGTATCCCATAATTGATCAGCGTTCATCTCTCCTAACCCTTTATATCTTTGAATACCCACATTCCCGGCCCCCTTCATGGATTTTACGACCTTATCCTTTTCGGCGTCACTGTAAGCATACTTCATCGCCTTTCCCTTCTTAATTTGGTAAAGAGGGGGTTCCGCGATATAGAGATAACCATCTTCTATAATCTTTGGGAAATAGCGGAAAAAAAGCGTAAGAAGAAGCGTGCGAATATGCGCGCCATCAATGTCCGCGTCTGTCATAATCACGACCTTGTGATATCTGATTTTTGAGACATCAAACTCTTCGGCAATTGCGGTGCCCAACGCAACAACAAGTGAAAGGATTTCTTTATTAGCAAGTATCTTATCAATACGCGCTTTTTCAGCATTCAAAACTTTTCCACGAAGCGGAAGAATCGCCTGTGTGCGGCGATCCCTCGCCTGCTTTGCCGACCCGCCCGCAGAATTTCCTTCAACTATAAAAAGTTCCGCATCTTCTGGTTTTGTACCCGACTGGCAGTCGGCGAGCTTCCCTGGAAGCATAAGCCCATCAAGCGCACCCTTGCGCAAAACGGTTTCTTTCGCAGCCTTTGCGGCCAACCTCGCACGCGCTGCAAGCATCGTTTTCTCTATAATCGCGCGTGCATCCCCGGGATGTGTTTCTAAAAAGTCGCGGAGCGTATCACCTAGTACAACCTCAACAGCACTTCTCGCCTCGGGAGTTCCCAGGCGAGCCTTTGTCTGCCCCTCAAACTGTGGCTCGCGTAATTTTACGGATATAAGAGCTACCATGCCCTCCCTCACATCGTCTCCCGTTAAATTATCATCTCCTTTTTTGAAATGCCCGTTTACTTTTCCATAATCATTTAGTGTCCTTGTAAGAGCAGAGCGAAAGCCGGTTACATGCATCCCCCCATCTGTGGTGTTTATATTATTTGCAAAACTCAATTCCGTGGTCTCTGTCCCATCATTAAAAGAGAGGGCAACCTCCACATCAATTCCTTCGTGTTCTTTGCTAGTATAAAAAATGTTCGCGTGTGTCAACTTATCCCCATCATCATTTAAGTGTTCTACAAAAGATTTTAGCCCACCATCAAACCTAAACGCATAATACTCGGGTATATCTTTTCTCTCATCTATTAAAACTATCTGCATCCCCCTTG
Organism: uncultured Candidatus Saccharibacteria bacterium; assembly: GCA_964565105.1. Lineage (GTDB taxonomy): Bacteria > Patescibacteriota > Minisyncoccia > UBA6257 > Colwellbacteraceae > CAZMCG01. The sequence goes on along the minus strand of CAZMCG010000005.1, from coordinate 5,146 downwards.
TAAGATATGCTTGCTCACGAAAATGATTTAAGATCGTTTTAGTATCAAAGTCTATACTTTTGAAAATCTCATCGTCCGGCAAAAAAGTAATCTTTGTACCATTCAAGTCGCATTTTCCGACCTTCTTAACCTTTCCAGTTTTCTCTCCCCTTCTGTATTCCTGGGTATATAATTCACCATCCTTGCAAACCTCAACCCTAAGCCACTGAGACAATGCGTTAACAACAGATATACCAACGCCATGAAGGCCGCCTGAAATTTTGTATGACTCACCGCCAAATTTGCCGCCGGCGTGAAGCGTCGTCATGACAGTTTCGAGGGCTGACACTTTTGTCTGTTTGTGGATATCAACCGGGATGCCGCGTCCATTGTCTATGACGCTTACTATGTTGTCTTTCAGTAATCTAATTTCAACATTTGTGGCAAAGCCGGCCATCGCTTCATCTCTGGAGTTATCAAAAACCTCCCAGATTAAGTGGTGAAGCCCCGACGGACCAGTAGAACCGATATACATCCCCGGTCTTTTACGAACGGGCTCAAGTCCTTCAAGAACATAAATGTCCTTTGCTGTGTACGAAGCTCCTGCTGTGGGTTCTGTCCCCAGAGACTTTGAGGGCGCGGATAAACTACTTCCCCCGTCCACCCCAGAACCCTGCTTTGAAGCAAGTATTTTTTTCTTTTTTACCTGTCCTTGACCCTTATCACCGTCAAGTAAATCGCGTTTACCCTGAGTTTGTAGAATGGGCTTAGGAACTGTTTTTTTTACTTCTTTTTTAGGCATAAATTAAAAAGAGCACACACTCTTTACTCCCCTTTATTCTATCATAATTCTGTCTTTTTCTCAAGCACGAGAAAGCCCAGTTTTTGGCTTAAATACAAGCTACAAATAGGTTATAGGTGATAGGTGATAGGTGATAGAAAAAGCGCAAATAATATGACGATATCCTAAAAACCTACAGCCTAGAACCTCACACCTCACACCTCAATCAACGTATTTCCAGTCTGAACTTGCTCTTTAAATGCTTCTCAATTTTGGCCATTTCCCCGCTGACCTCCTTGTCTTTAAGGGTCCTCTTGTTGGACTGGAAAATGATTCTAAATGTGAATTTTTGAGGGTCATAGTAGTCTATTAAATCCACATCGAGAACATGCTCTGCCTCTGCGTTCTCTATCTCATTTAATATATCCCCTACCCTTAAGTCGTCCATAATTTCCAGCGAGATGTCCCGCATTATGGACGGGTATTTAGAAATTTCTCTGTACTCATATTCTCCCACAACAAGCTCCAAGAGTTTTGTTATGTCAAACTCCGCAGTTGCCGTATCCTTGCCGGAGATCCCCACGACTCCAATAATGTCTTCCCCTACTTTGATTTCTAGATCTACGCCACTTGGGCGCACGAGAAAGTCAACAATTCCTATTCTGTGAACTAATTTTTCCGCCGTTCCCTTTAGGTCTAAAAATGCGTCTTTTTCGCTGCTCTTCATAGCCATCCCGAGCATCAAACGCTCGCCTTTCTCTTTGTCAAATACATTTCCGATTTCAAAAATTCGCACTTCCTCAAAAAACCTACTATTACTATCAAGATTTGTCTTGAGCCCCGCTATAAGCTCATACCTCATATATTTTTTGTTTTCGGCTATTGGCTTTTCAAGCTCGTATGACATATCCGTATACTCGTTGCCGAACGAGTAATTATATACTTCAGTGTATCCTGCGCCTACGAGAATTTGACGCATCTTGTCCTTTAGAATTACTACATCCTCTTCTTTCGCCCGAGACATACTTATCGTCGGGGGCACGGACACTAAGTTATCAAGGCCATAAAGCCGTACCACCTCTTCGACAACATCCTCAAATATCGTAACATCCGTGCGAAGTGGCGGGACTTCCACTAAGAAATCATCCGATTTATTTTTCGCCGGGGAAATTTTGAAGCCAAGCCGTGTAAGGTGATTAACTATCTCGTTCTTCCCAAACTCCATGCCTATTAATTTATTCGCCTTTTTTATGCTAAAACCTATAATTGCCTTGTTTTGAGGCTTCGGGTAAACATCTACCGCTCCTATATAATTCGCGTCAAGGATTTCCTCTAAAAGCACTCGCGTGCGCGCTTGTCCGAGCTCTGTTAAATGCGGGCTTATGCCGTGCGCAAATCTGTTTGAGGCGTCAGTTATAAGGTCTAATTTACGCTGTGCCTTATATGTGAACGGCCCGTCAAAATTCGCGGCCTCTATAATAATGCGTTTTGTTTTTGCGCCCACCTCCGATACTTTTCCTCCTTTTATGCCAGCGATTGCGTGCGCCTGTTTTTCGTCGGCGATTACAAGGATATCTTTGTTAAGAGTAAATTTCTGGCCGTCAATCGTCGTAATTTTTTCTCTATCCTTCGCGTTTCTCACGATAATCCCGCCGTGCAGCTTATCGGCGTCAAACGCATGTAGTGGTTGACCGACTTCGAGCATAACGTAGTTCAAGATATCAACCACGGGATGAATCGGACGCAGACCACAACTCTCAAGAGCTTTCTTCATCCAAGCGGGTGTTGTCCCCTTTTTGCCAAGTTCATACTCGACTGCCGAATATCTGGCGCAAAGTTTTTCATTTTTTATCGTGACTTTAATATCCGACTTCTTTTCAAATGGATCTTTTACTGCCGGCTCTTTGATGTCTTTTTTTACAGCAGCCGCATATTCACGAGCAACCCCTATATGCGAAGCCGCGTCCGCGTATCGGTTATGCGGAATTTCCGCGTCAAAGGTGTCACCAGTGAGCACATCGCAGTCAAACGCTTTCATCCGAAGCGTGTTGACAAGCTCGTCTTTCGACTTCGGCTTTACAAATTTTTCTATGAGACTATAACTAAACTTCATAATACTAATTCCTCATTCATAATTCCTAATTTCTTTTCTAGAATTGCTCTATAAACCTTAGGTCGCCCGAGTATAGCAACCTGATGTCCGGTATCTTGTACTTAATCATTATTAAGCGATCAAGTCCCACGCCAAACGCGAAACCCTGATAATCTCTTGGATTATAGCCGGCGGCCCTAAATACATTAGGATGTACCATCCCCGCTCCCATGAGCTCTAACCAATCACCGCCCTTAAAACGAATATCTACCTCAACGCCAGGCTCAACAAACGGAAAATAGCTTGGACGAAATCGGAACTCAATCTCTTGCCCTTTATAATATTCAGCAAGAAACCTTTCAATGACATATTTGAAATTTGCGAGGCTCACATCACGCCCGACCATCAAACCCTCTACTTGATGAAAGTTTGTTTCATGCGATGCGTCTGTCGCCTCATAACGAAACACGCGTCCCGGCACGATAATTTGGAACGGCGGTTCATGCTTTTCCATATATCTTATCTGCATTGGGGATGTATGAGTTCGCAATAAAAGCTTCTCGCTTTTATTGCGCGCAGATACACGCCGACCAGACGCAGAATCACGCTGAACCTTTTCTGCGTCTTTCTGCGTTAATTCCGCGTCATTCTGCGGGCTTCTGCGGAGCCAGAACGTGTCCCAGGCTTCTCTAGCAGGATGCCAATCCGGCAGATTTAGGGCATCAAAGTTATAAAACTCTGTTTCCATCTCCGGGCCCTCGATAACAGAGAAATTCATACCGAGGAAAATACGGCGAACTTCTTGATCAGCTAAGGTTATCGGGTGTAGGTGTCCTAATTTTGGCTTTCTGCCGGGACGTGTTATATCAACCGCGAGTCCGGGATCGCGGGTTAGCTCGCCTTTGCGAAATGTGATTGCCTCTTCAAGTTCGTCACGCAACGCGTTTGCCTTGGGGCCGACTTTCTTTTTCTGAGACAACGACAAATCTTTTAGGCCACGCAATATTTTTATAACCTCGCCTTTCCTGCCAATGTATTTTACGCGAAACACTTCTAACTCTTTCGCGTTTTTGAGTTCCGCTAACTCCACGAATGCTTTTTTGCGAAGTTCGTCCAAATCATTCATATACATCTTATTCTAAATCAAACAAATCTTTACACAAGTTCACAGACCCTAATATTTCCAACAAACTCTTTTACAATTTACAAAAACCCCGTCTACTCAATGAAACACAGTCTTAACTCGTGCGACTGAAGTTTCAACCGGTAGTGCGAATCAGGCTGAGTGCTTCTGTCACTTGAGAGTCGCTGAGTTTAAGCGGTTCACCGTCAAGCATTATAATCCTATCTAATAACGCTTTTGGAATTGACCAATCATAGCGTTTGACATAGGCAGTAAACTCACCTGACCAAATAAACTCTCCGTCACAGTGAAACAGAATCGGAATAGGTGTAGCCTCGTCGGAGAACTTGTCCGGGACAACGCCTCTTGCCGACAGTACAACTTGGGCATCATTGAGATACTTAATAACTTGTTGTAGTAGCGTGGAATCTTGAAAAGTTTGTTCTTTTAGTCCGATACTGCCAACGCCAGGTACAAGACGAATGTGATTCATGGACTTTGCAAGGTTGGATAAAACAGACCTTTTATTAACTACTATTTAGTATAACATAGGGTTAATGTTTACCTCAAAGCAGATATAAAATCCTCTATTTGACACAATAGAAGTATAAAATCAAAAGTACTTATAATAGGCGCCGAGGAGATAAGGTTAGCTCGCTTCCCTAAAACATTATTGCTTCCTCAAGCTCGTTACGCAACGCGTTTGCCTCGGAGCCAACTTTCTTTTTCTGAGACAATGGCAGATCTTCCAGATCCACTTTTTAGAAATTTTTCTCTCCCAAGAGCATCTTGCTTGTTCAGATATGTCTCGTAATAAATAAGTCCCCAGTTTCGCTTTAGTTTTGTAGTTTGGGAACCCCTACCGGAGTCATGCTCGTCCACGCGTTTCTCAATATCGGTCGTAAAGCCAATATATAAACTTTTGTCGTCTTGATTTTCTAAGACGTAAACATAACACATATTGTAAGTGTCGCGTAAAATGAATTGCTGTGCAATTCATCACCCGACCCACGTAAAATTATCCCGTGGCTTGTCACGGGGTTAGAATCCCAGTCCCCGCAGCCGTGCCGCGTAATAACAAACCCGCCCTTGAGGGTGGGTTTGTTATTTTACGTGGTTGCGGGGATGGGATTCCCCTTCGGTCAATTCCCTGACGGGAATTGCCTCCGGG
>CAZMCG010000004.1:0-32215 GCA_964565105.1 uncultured Candidatus Saccharibacteria bacterium | reverse complement strand
TGTGGGCGTGCCTGGATTCGAACCAGGGACCTCTATCTTATCAGGATAGCGCTCTAACCAAGCTGAGCTACACGCCCGAGTAAGATAAGAATACAATAATTCATTTTTGTATTCTTATCGAACGATGGGTGTGCAAGAAATTGCCTTGCAATTTCGCCACACGCCCAAACGAGAAGCAAAAGAATGTTGTTTCTATATTCTTTTGTTTCGAGTGCCGGGCGTGCAAGTAGCAACGCCACACGCCCGAGTAGGGAGATAAATAGAAAACTCGCTTTTTTATTTATTCCGAACGATGAATCAGTAAGCGTTAGCGCCACTGACCCAAACGAGGGGCAAAAAAGAATGCTATCATTCTTTTTTGCAACGAGTGCAGAGTCAGCAAGCGCAGTGATACACACCACCAGCCCACGCTCGCTATCATATAATATACAAAAAACTTACGCAATTACTCCGTACCGGGCACAATATCAACAATATCAAACTCCGGTATCGGCATATCGGTGATAATTATTAGTGGATCCTCTATGGCTGGCTCTTCTATAATTTCTGCCCCAAGATCAAGCGCATTATATCTATCAATATCAAACCGAATAACATCCCCGCCAACGACTCCCTCTCCTGTAAGCGCTGGCACAACTGTTTTTCTAAGGAAGTCAACCGACCACACCACAGTTGCAAGAATCGCAAAGAATAAAAGCACTCCTATAATAAAAAGTGTCCGCTCTCGCATAAAAAACACTTTTTTCTCACTACTTTTAAGTTTATTCCTTAGCATCAAAATATATTATACCACTAATATCACCCTGGTATTGACCGTCCTCAATTTTTATAATATCAAAACTTGAAAGTATCTTGAAAAAATATTCGTCCTCAAGAGCTCCAATAAAACTGACAATATCTCTATAAATCCCCATAGCAGAGATATTAAAGCCAATATTATCAGGCTGTTCTTCACCATAAACGAACCTCACAGAAACATTGTGATCCGCGCCAAGAGCAATCACTTGATCTGGAAATATAAAAAGGCCATCCTTATCGGAAAGTGTTGCTTGGAGTATTTCTAGTTTTGGCTCGGCAAGTTTTGCTTCTTCACGAAGGCGCACTAAATCATTCAGTTGCTCCGACCTGGCATTTGCATCTGCTTGCGTTTCCAAAAACTTTTCTGTGGTAGCCTTAATGTCAAGACTCAAAAAAAACATAGCAGCTGCAACCACAACCATAATCCCGAAAACAATGCCAATCTGTAGAAAAAACCGAGCTTTAAAATCGTTAGACATCTTACATATTATAATATATCAAAAACACAAAAATTTCTATTTATGAAACTAGAGTTTATCGAAGTTGAAAATAATAAAGAAGGCTACCCCCCGCTCCTTGGAGAATCCTCCAATCCACCCAAAAAGCTCTATGTAAGGGGCGCACCCATTAACACAGACCAAGCTACAGTAGCGATAGTGGGCACCAGGAAAGCAACAAAGCAAGGACTAGAACTTGCAGAAACCACTGCGTATGATCTTGCACGAGCGGGCGTAGTTGTCATAAGTGGGCTTGCTATGGGAGTTGACACTGCGGCACACAAAGGCGCCCTTAAAGCCGGTGGTAAAACTATAGCTGTTTTAGGAAATGGAATTGACTCTATATATCCAGCACAAAATGAAAAACTCGCACAGAAAATTTTAGAATCCGGTGGCGCGGTCATCTCCGAATACGGGCCACGAGAACCTTCGTATAAGGGTAACTTCATAGAGCGTAATAGGATAATAAGTGGCATGTCGCTTGGCACGGTTATAATCGAGGCCCCGGAGCGCTCTGGGGCTCTTGCCACCGCCAGGTTTGCGGGAGAAGACGGACGAGCGGTTTTTGTATTTCCCGGACCGGCAAAAAGCCCACACTATGCCGGCTCGCATGCCCTACTACGCGACGGCACGACTCTTGTAACAGACGCGTCTGAAATTCTGGGAGATTTGGATATCGAATCCACCTCGTCTGTTTCCCAAATAAATCTTGATGAATTTGGGGCCGACGAACACGCAGTATTAGAGGCACTCCAAAAGGCAGGTGCAGCGCTCAATGTTGACAGGATTATAGAACTCACTAAACTTGACCCACAAATAGTAAGTAAATCACTTGCTACACTCACTATTTGGAAAGTGATACAGGAAACTGAATCGGGATATGAGGTTAGTAATTAGTAAGTAGTAAGTAGAAAATATTATACACGTATGAAACTTGTAATAGTTGAGTCGCCTACCAAGGCGAAGACGATATCAAAATTCTTGGGTAAAGACTACGCCGTCACCTCCTCTTATGGGCATGTTCGCGACTTACCAAGGGGTAAGTTGGGCGTTGATGTCGAGGAAAACTTTGAACCTCAATATATAATTCCTCGAAAAGTTCAAAAACGCGTTACCGCGCTTATAAAAGAAGCAGCAAAAGCCGACGACATCATTCTTGCAACAGATGAAGACCGTGAAGGAGAAGCGATAGCGTGGCACTTAATGCATGCGCTTAAGGTGGAACCTAAAAAAACGAAGCGAATCGTATTTCATGAAATAACAAAAACCGCTATAGAGACCGCGCTTAAAACCCCGCGGGAGATAAACCAAAACCTCGTTGACGCTCAGCAAGCTAGGCGCGTTGTTGATCGCCTTGTGGGATATAAGCTATCTCCGTTTCTCTGGAAAAAAATTCGGGGAGGACTCTCGGCCGGACGTGTGCAGTCAGTCGCAGTAAAGCTGATTGTAGAGCGCGAAGAAGAAATTAAAAAATTTAAACCCGATGAGTATTGGTCTATAACAACGCTTTTTGACAAAGAAAGTAAAGAATTTGAAGCTGTTGTTTCTAAAATTGGTGACAAAGTACTAGATAAGCTTGATATTAAAAACGAAAAGGAGGCGAAAGGGATTGTGGGTGATATAAAGAACTCAGAGATCTCCGTCTACAGCGTCATTAAAAAAGAAACTAAACGCAACCCGCTTCCCCCATTTACCACAAGTACGCTTCAACAAACCGCTTCGCAAAGGCTACACTTCTCCGCAAAGCAAACTATGATGTTCGCACAAAAACTCTATGAGGCGGGGCGTATTACCTATATGAGAACCGACTCACTAAATCTCTCTGAGGAATCATTAACGGCCACGAAGGCGTGGATAACAAGTGAGTTGGGAAAGGAATATGCAATAGCCGTGCCGCGAACGTTCAAGGCCAAGTCTAAACTTGCCCAAGAGGCTCACGAGGCAATAAGACCGACCGACCCCAACAAGCTACCTGCAGATATCAAAGACGAAAAGCAACGCAAGCTCTACGAACTTATTTGGCAAAGGTTTATCGCATCACAGATGCCTCAAGCGGTTTTTGACGCAACTTCTGTAGAAATACTAGCCAAGACCGATAAAAATACATACACACTAAAAGCGAACGGTAATATATTGCGATTCGACGGATATTTAAAAATTTGGCCGTCTAAAATTACCGAAAAAGAACTACCGAAGCTCAAGGCTAGCGACCCGCTGGATTTGAAAGAAATAATACCCGAACAGCACTTCACTGAACCCAAAGCACGGTACAACGAGGCGAGTCTCGTAAAAACACTAGAAGAGCACGGCATAGGCCGCCCGTCTACCTATGCCCCCATAATTTCCGTAATTCAAGACAGAGGATATGTAGAGAAAAATGATGCCCGCAGATTTACGCCTACCGAGACGGGCGTTATTGTTAATAAAGTACTTTCGGAACATTTTCCTAATGTCGTTGACGTAGGTTTTACCGCAAAAATGGAAGAGGAGTTTGATGTGGTCGCGGGCGGGAAGCGCGATTGGAAGAGTGTTGTCGAGCAATTCTATGTCCCATTTAACGAAAACCTTGAGAAAAAATACGAAGAAGTAAAGAAGGAAGAGTTTGTAGAAAAAACCGATGAGAAATGCGAGAAGTGTGGTAAAGGTATGCTTATAAAATATGGTAGGTTTGGAAAATTTATGGCCTGTTCTGATTATCCCGAGTGTAAAACAACAAAAAGTTTAAAGGCGCCACCGCAGGAAATCGGCATGAAGTGCCCGACATGCGGGGACAAAGGGGGTGAGGTCATAATCCGTCGTACAAAACGTGGAAAGATTTTCTTCGGGTGCAATCGTTATCCGGACTGTGACTTTGCGAGTTGGACAAACCCACTGGAACCACAAGAGACTAAATCGCCAGAGGCGATCGCCCGATCCAGCAAAGCTGAATCTAGGGAAGCTAATCCGCCTAAAGCGGACGCCCAAGGGAAAAAGAAAACCCCACGTCGCCAAGGCTCCGCGGGGCAAGAAGCCGCTAAAGATAGTAAAAGTACTTGATACATTCCTCCCTATCCGTCATATTTCTCATATGGCTTCTATAGCCGAACTACAAAAAACCTCAACTCTCATCGACAGGGCGCATGAGTTTGCAAAAGAGGCACATAAAGGACAGAAACGACTTACCGGCGAGCCGTATTTTAATCATGTTTTAAAAACCGCCGAGTACTTAGCCGACTGGGGACTTGATGAAACAACAATCGCCGCGGGACTTTTGCACGACACGGTCGAGGATACAAAAATTACTAACGAAGATCTTGAAAATGAATTTGGAAAAGACGTTGCAAAGCTAGTCGACGGCGTTACAAGTCTCGGGCAAGTTAAATATCATGGTGATGAAAATCAAAAAGAAAACTTACGAAAACTGATTTTAGCAATGGCCGAAGACTTGCGTGTTATTTTAATCAAGCTTGCGGACAGAAAACATAACATGCTGACACTGGGGCCTCTCCCAAAAGAAAAGCAAAAACGAATAGCGCTCGAAACAATGGAAATTTACGCACCACTAGCATACAGGCTCGGTATGCAGCACTTAGCAGGTGAGATGCAAGACTTGGCATTCCCATACGTCTATCCAAAAGAGTATAGGTGGCTCCTGAAAAATATGAAAGAGCGCTATGGAGAACGCGAAACCTATCTTGCAAAACTAAAGCCTGAAGTAAAAAGGGAGTTAGCAAACCAAGGCATCAACATTGCTAAAATTGATTTCCGCGCAAAAAGATATACAAGTCTATACAAGAAGCTTTTGCAGTATGAGATGGATCTCGACAAAATTTACGACCTTGTCGCGTTTCGAATTGTTGTCGATAGCGTCGAGGATTGCTACGGAACACTTGGTGTTATACACAATATCTGGTCACCGCTACCAGGAAGGTTCAAGGACTATATCGCAACGCCCAAACCAAATGGCTACAGGAGCCTACACACAACCATCCTCGGCCCCAATCAAAAAATCATTGAATTTCAAGTCCGGACAAAAGAAATGCACGAAGAAGCAGAGCACGGAGTTGCCGCTCACTTTGCATATTCTGAAGGTGGCAAACGCCCCACGAAAACACCCATTAAAGAAATCTCCTTGGTTGAGCAGTTGCGACTGTGGCAGAAGGATCTTACAGACCAAGATGAGTTTATAGATGCTTTTAAAATTGATTTTTTAAGCGACAGGATACTCGCGATTACTCCCAAGGGAGAAGTTGTTGATTTGCCGTACGGCGCGACGCCTGTTGACTTTGCGTATCGCATCCACTCAGATATTGGCGACCAATGTGTTGCCGCAAAGGTAAATAGCAAGATTGTATCATTGGACCATAAGTTGAGCTCGAGTGATGTCGTTGAAATAATCACACAAAGAAACAAAAAGCCGTCCCCTTCGTGGCTTGAATTTGTCGCAACGCCAAGCGCAAGAAATCATATCCGAAGCTCTATCAAGTCCGGCACGCAAAGTAAGCTTCATAAAAAGAAAAAGCAACAAGTGGAATTAAAAATTACTGCCGAAGACAGAGTAGGACTTATGGCGGATATAACGCGAATAATTTCACGTTCTCATATAAATATAGTATCAATAGGTTCTTCGGAGCAAAAACGCGGAAACTTTCATACAATTCGCGTTAAGTGTGATACAGAAAACCAATCTAAAATTTGGAAAATAATACTTAAAATAAAAACTCTAAAAGAGGTTAAAGAAATTGATTATCGCTTTGTTTAGGATGCTCGGCGGTCTTTAAGAAGTTTTTCAATAATAGAGTCTAATTCCTCCGGAGAATAATAATTAATTGTGATTTTCCCCGACTCTCCTTTACTCATAAGGTCCACTTTTGTACCAAGATATTCCTCAAGCTCTTCTCTTAATGATGTAATGTCGGGATCTACGAACCCTGTTTTGTAGTCGCCCTTCTTAATGCGCTTCACTCTTGCCTGGACTTCCCTTACCGTTGGATTGTCTCCTAAAATTTCTCTGAAAAGTTTTTCCTGCGCCTGTTGATCTCCAATTGATAACAACAAACGCGCATGACTTTCGCTTATTTTTTTGCCTGCCACAGCCTCCTGAATTTCTGAGGGCAGACTCAATAGACGAACCGCATTTGCTATAACTTCACGGCTTTTACCAAGGCGCGCGGCAACCTCTCTTTGTGCCATACCAAACTCATCTTGAAGCCTCGCTGCAGCACGGGCAAACTCAATCGGATTTAAATTCTCACGCTGGACATTTTCTATCACCGCAAGCTCGAGCTTCTCCCTATCTATTAAAGGTTCCCTTATAATTACGGGTACCGTTTGTAGTCCTATTATTTTCGCGGCAAGATATCTTCTTTCTCCAGCGATTAGCTCATAATAAACAGACCATCCCCAATCGGTTTGTTGTTCTATTTTTGAAACAACTAGTGGTTGTAAAATACCGAACTCGCGAATTGACACCGCAAGTTCACGCAAGGACTCCTCATCAAAGTTCCTTCTCGGCTGATAGGGGTTTTTATAGATTTTCTCTATCTCTACTTGAAAAACGGCCGTTGATTCAGGTACCGGTACGTGTTCTGGGTCGCGCCTATTTTCACCCATTATAGGTTGATCTGGTATCGCGGGTTCGGAAAGCTCTACATGATTTTCTTCTACACGCTCGGCGCTAATAGACAACTTTTCATCCCCTACTTTCTGTAACGCGGACTCCTCAGTGATCCGCCTATTATCTTTATAGCCCTGCTCTTGTTCTTTTACGATATAGCTTGGTGTCTTTGCTGCGCTATATTTACCAACCTCGTGGGGCACTCGCTCTTCTTCAGTGCTTTTACCCGAGGGTTGCCCCTGGTTGTACTCCTCCGAAACTCCCTGTAATGGAGGGCTCCCATGTTGAGTTGTGGGCTGTTGCAAACCTTGCCCCGCTGTAACGCCCTGTAGAGGAAAAAAGACTTGCTGAGGTGAGACCTGCTCCATTGAGCTGGTGGAAGTACTTGACGGAGGTGACTCTTGCCCTACATCATGTTCCTTTGCAACTTCTTGTGAAGGAGGGGGGCTCTTATAAGGTGTAGTCTGCTCCGCGCCTTGTCCTTCCGTAGCTTTTGGTAAAGGAGGAGGCTCTTGACGGTGTGGGTCCTGCCCCGTCAAACGCGGCTCTCGCCCTGAAGCGTACTTGCCTGCCCCGTAGGGAGCTTGCTCTCCTTCGGGGTTCTGCTTCGGGTCCTGCCCCGTAGAGCCTTTTTGGCGTGGGGGGATGAGCGATTCTAATCCTCTTCCTAACATAGTGTTGTCATTCTACACGATTTAAGTATCGGTGCGATAGTGATATTCAAGACTTATTACTTCCTTAGCAAGTCGCATATATGCCACTGCACCGGATGAGTTTGGTTTGTGTGTTAAAATTGTCCTAGCAAAACTCGGCGCTTCTGCTAAGTGTACAGAACGAGGAATCTCTGTTTTAAATACCCTATACGGAAAATGCCTTCGCAAATTCTTCCCGACATCTCTAGAAAGTCTTTCCCACCTGCTATAAAGTGTAAGGACAGCGCCCGACACAATAACCGGATGAAAAAGATTTTTACGGATTAACTGTATCGTCTCTAAAAGTTGCCCTAACCCCTCAAGTCCGTAATATTCGGCCTGAATTGGTATCAAGACCTCGTCCGCAGCTACAAGCCCATTTATTGTAAGAAGTGAAAGTGAGGGAGGTAGGTCAATTAGAATATAATCATAGTTATGGCGTAGTTTATTTAAAAACTTCCGAAGATAATATTCGCGTTCTTGCGCATTTACAAGCTCGGTAGTAGCACCAGATAGATGTGTGGAGGCCGGTATAAAATCATAATTCAAAACTCCGCTCGCGTGAATTAATTCTTCACATGACGCCTCACCTGAGATGCCGTGATAAATATTTTTCTCAAACTCACGCCTATGGGTAAGAGCAACCGTGGCATTTGCTTGCGGGTCAAAATCAACTAACAACACACGGCGACCTAGGACTGCTAAATACACCCCCAGATTTACTGCGGTTGTCGTTTTCCCCACGCCACCTTTTTGGTTATAAATTGCTATTACGCGAGCCATTGTGTTAGTAAGTAGTAGTTAGTATGTAGTATGTAAAATCTTGCTGATTGTTGATTGTAGATTTGGTATCTCTTATTCTGTATTGTATATTCAGTGCGTGATAATTGAAATACATACTCGGATGGCGCTTTGCTTGCCCGAGTTACGCTCGAACAAAATACTTATACTTTGTATAATCATTTTATTTCTCTCTTGCCCGGGTGGCGAAATCGGTAAACGCGATGGACTCAAAATCCATTGGAGATAACACTCCTTGCCAGTTCAAGTCTGGCCTCGGGCACATAGCTTTGTGTGGGTTTTCCCTGTTTGTCCAGGAGCAAAGCGACTGGATACAAACAGCAACCCGCCACAGCTTTTAGCGACGGCGGGCGAGTCCCTCCTCGCCCACTAGAATAGAACTCGTCTACCTCTGGCGGGACTTCATCTCTGACCACAAATAAAATAATAAAATCTATGCTAATACAATGGAAAACCCGTCACGCAACAAGCACCTACTGGTTGTGCTATAGCTTGTGTAGCAACGCTATTGGGTATTGATTATAAAAGTGCATTAGACCTCTTTAGAGATGATAAAAATCGACACATCACGAGTGGCTTCTATAACAACGATATAGTTGAAGTTTTATATAAGAAACACATAAAAGCACGAGCAATGCACATCACAAAAACAAATCCAGGCGATATCTACAAAGAAGGTACAATTGTCTTTCTAAGACGTGGAGAAAAATATCCAATTGGCCACTATCTTTTAAGAAAAAATGGGCAATGAATAGACCCCTGGATAAATTTCCCAAATATTAACCCAGCGGAGGCTGGTTTTCGGAGAAGACTCCCTACTGAGGTTCAGTATGTGATAAAAGAAGAATCCCTAACGCCCAGTTTGACAAATTTTGGATAAACAAAATAATAAGCTATTAAAACAATTATGAAGTTTATAAACAGATGCTTAATTCTAAATATTGATTTATTAAATTTATTGTAGTACTTAATGTATCTTTTTAAATTTATTTCAACGTTTTCTTTTCTTACTTTTTTCTTCTTTATAATTCATATTTGTCTTGTTTTTTTGGTAAATCTTTAACGAGGGCAAATCCTAATCCCTCCAATTTATCAGCATCACTTTGATTGACATTTATATACAATATATATCCCTGAGCACAGCTACACGCATCACATGTTGCCATTGATTCTCCAAATTTTTCATAAAATGTTTGTGAATAGATATTCAAAATAGTAATACCTTGCGTCGCATAATAATCAGTGATGATTTGTTTTTCCGCGCTCTCAATGACAAGGATATCTCCCCTTGGATATTTAGCAAAATCATTTCCATCTTGGCTTATCCAGCCACTCTCCCACGGATTGGTTAGACACTGCACAGGATTAATAGAAAGCCAGACACCGTTGATACTGGTAATTTTTTGCACATATGGACTTTGTTCAAGTGCTTGATCCTGGCTTTGTTGAGGCTCGCTATCAATAACGCATTTATTATTTATACATTTTAATTCTCCAGTAAAAGCAATATCACACATTATCTCAGGTTTATTTATGGAACAATATTCATTTTTTACTTCAGTATATTTTTGTAACACCTCCTTATTGAGAGTACCAAGCTTACAATCTTCACAGTCCAATGGGACTAAAACACAATCATTATCTACATTACAACTTTTATCTTTGGGGTTAATAATCATTACACCTTCTTCAAATTGAATTGCTTGGATACTAGATTGATTTTTTTGTTGAAGTTGGATTGTATTTTGAGATACATTATTTTGATAAATAAAAAAACCAATACCAACTACTCCGATGATGATTAGTCCAATTAAAATATATTTTTTCATAATATTATTATTTTTAAATTCTTGCATCTTTAGGTAGGTACGGATAAATTACGACAAAAATAAATGAAGAAATGAAAGACATCAACATAAATCCTGCTAATGTATTCATTGCTACTTGAAATAGACTAAGCGATTCTCCTAAATTTAGTAATCCGAAAAACAAAGTGACCAAAGCAACCCCTAAAGACATAACTAAAACATCTTTAATTCTATCTTTGGCTTTTATTACTAATGCAATTCCCAGTCCATACAAGGCATATATTAAAACACTGTTCAAAAGAGGCATTACAAATATCCAGTAAAAGTTCAGGGGCCCATCTCCCCTTATTGGCAGGATATTAATAGTTATATAATAGAGAAAAATAGAAAGAGCGGGTACAGCCACAATATTCACAAACACATACACAATTATTCCAATTATTGCTCCAATGGAGCCAAGTTTTATATAAATATTTTTCATAGCATTTTATTATAAAATTAATATTATACTAATTCTCAAGTGAATTTATTAGTTGATTTATATTGTAATGCATAAGTTCAAGATAGCTTTACCTGCCATCAATTCCTCTGGGTGGATCAATGCGAGCAATTCCTAGATTATGGTCTTGAGTAAAAACAATAATAGCATCTGAAGAAGGTGGCTACATTATATTTCTTACAATTTCAGAGATTACAAAATCTGGCATACAAAATAAGAAGTTTTCAACTCCACTCCGAGTGTGGAATTTCCAAAGCTGGTTTATTAGATTTTATCCACCACAAACCCTCCAATTTTGGAACACTAAAATTGGAGGGTTTGTTTTTATACCACCATACGCTATCGTCAAAGCGACATTATTATTTCTTAATTTCTTTTATAATTAAAAGAATTATTTCAACCTTTTTGTTAAGGTCAATAAGCGATAATAGACCTTATTATTTCTTCGGTTTCTACTGCAGCAAGCCCCATAACATCAGCGATAACACCACCCATTGGAATTGCCATTAATTTAGAATTCATTCTAGAAACATACACATATCCATTAGATTTTTCATAAATAGCAACTCGACAAGGCATAAGAGCAGATACAATGCGTTCATCATCCAGTTCTAAAATTCTTACAGAATGCCTGGCGGAACATAGCTCAAAAATTTTTACTTCCATTATATCGTGTCCAAATTTTGCTAATGTAGATCTCATGTCATGTACTTTAACAACTTTCCAATTATTTTCAACAACTGCTGCTTCAAATTTCTCTACAGAAGTTTCAAAATTATATCTGCTTCGATCCTCAAGTAACATCAAATCCGGCATTTTAAGAAACATTAAAGCACCCATTAAAATAAGCCCGGTAACAATTCCCGCAATACCTGTTATTACAACTTTTTTCTTAGTACTCATATTATTTATTTTTATTATTTTAAATTTATATCTTTTTTGACACTTAGTTTATTAATAATTATTTCAACCTTTTTATATTCTAAAGCTTTTCTATTAGTTCTGCAATTTGATTTTTTATTGTTCAACATTGATTCTATTGCCATCAACATCAAATCCATCTAAACCAGATAAGACATTAAATTTAAACATCCCAAGTAATGCAACTAATAAAATCAAAGCACCAATTCCCAACAAGATTCCCAGTAAGATTTTTTTCATATTATTTTTTAATGACATTTTTCGCAAAGCCATTTTACAATCACATCAGTGACTTTATACTTTGAGGATAATCCTATGCTCCAAGCGGAGATCTGTGCTCCCTCAATATCTCCGCAATTAAGACACAAGAAGTGCTCGTGTTGATTTTTCGCACTCACAACCTCATACATAACTTTGCGTTTTTCAAAAACTATCTTTTTTATCTTTCTTTCGCTAACAAGCTGTATGGTGTTTCTATAAATAGTTGAATAGTCAACAGGTCCTATTTTTTGTGAATATCAAAAAAGCTCAAAAGATGATTTTTTTGAGCACATTAAGTATTTTGTCCTTATATATATTGGTTCTCATATAATTATATGGTGCAAGTTACTTGCATTATATATCACATAAAAAATATTTTGCAAAGAAGTGAACCTAGATGGGTTCGGCAAAATGCAAAGAAATTTTGTAATATACAGATTATCGAGAGAGAGAATATGCAGGTTGTGACTGGGATAGAAGAATTTGACCGCAATATGTACTATGTCTATGTCGATGTGAAAGTTTGGTTAGGCAACAAGAAAGCGGATTACTATATTCTCTCAGATAAAAAAGCAAAAGAGATCTTCGGAGAAAAGTATTCAAGCCTTTATCACAAAGTAGTAGGCGCAAGGCAAAATATAAATTCTACTGATTTCTGGGTTGAATATAATGATGTTAAGAGCTTTAAGGATAGGTGGCCCAAAATTAACTAAACCCCCAAAATCCGCAACGTTTTTAAAAGTTCAAGGCAGCGAATCGCCCTGAACTTTTATCAAAGAGTGGTTCAGTTTCGCTTCCCTCGACGCGGCTCGGGATAAACAATAGAAGCCAGCTTCTATTTCTTGGTGTCCACCGTGATATCTTCTTCTTTTTCTGAAGAAGCTTTTTTCTTATCCGGTAAAACTAAAACTTTTTTCAAGAGCATGTATGCGAGCGCAAAGCCAAGCGTTCCCACGAGTATTCCGCCTACAATATCACTCGGCCAGTGTACTCCAACCGCAACCCTGCTTATACCCATCATAAAAGCTACCGCAAAAAACCAAACTGCTATCCTGCGTTCATACATCCAAAGAACAAGTGATAACGGAATAATAAACGCAAGGTGCCCAGACGGAAAAGCGGGTCTGTCAATTAATCCGATCAATGGATTGATATCCATTACAACAAATGGTCGCGGTGTATTCATAATGAAACCTATAAGCTCTGTTAAAATCCCACGCGATATGATAATAGCAAGAACTGCAAACGCAAAAAATATAATTCGTTCTTTCCAATCTTTTTTCCTCAAAAGTATAAAAAAGAAAACAAGGACTAATATATAAATGAGATATTGCGCAAAAATAATGAAAAGCCCGTCAAGTATAAAAAATCGACCCGTAAGGCCATAGAGTGCATCAAAGATTATCTTATCTAGTTCCATCATCGCATCACATATGGGAGAAGTCCCATATGGCGCGCACGCTTAACTGAACGCGCGAGCCGCCTCTGGTGCTTTGCGCACGTTCCTGTATGCATCGGATCTATAATTTTCGCTTGTGAAGAAATAAATCTATTCAAGAGATCTATATCTTTGTAGTCAATATCCGCAACATTTTGCGAACAGAAAAAACATTGTTTTTTTCTTTTAGTACTCATGTCAAATTAGCAAATAGTGAATAGTAAGTAGTATGTAGAATCTTCTTGGGACATTCGGGTGTATTTATAATTTTGGATCGCTTGCCTCACTAAAATGGGAGATCTTCGGACTTGATGTTGTCCGAGTCAAGGTCTATAACCGGCATTTTTTCTTTTCCAGCCTCTTTGTCAGCAACACTCGGCATATCTTTTACGCCACCGCCTGCGCGTGGGCCAAGCTGAACCCGCTCAGCTACAATCTCTGTGGTGCGCCTCGTCTGGCCATCTTTACCCTCCCATGATCGCGTCTGGAGCCTACCCTCAATCAAGATAAGCGCGCCCTTGCCCGAAAACTGACTTACAACATCCGCTTGCCTGCCCCAAGCTACGATGTTATGAAACTCTACTTCCTCCTTTTTTTCACCATCCTTGTTTGTCCAATTTCTATTGGTTGCAATAGAAAAAGAGAGAACATGCATTCCGGATGCGGTTGTTTTTAATTCTGGATCTGCCGTCAATCTACCAGCAATAATAACTTTGTTTAGATTCATGCCCACACCTAATAAGGATTGCTCTGGTGCAAGCCCTTATTTATTTTTCCTGACCTTTTTTGGTTCAATGTCATTTTTCTTTTAATTATGTTCACTCTTTAAAATATATCCTTAATTAGATGCGAGAATTCTTAATTCCTTATTCATAATTCCTATTTTAGTATCTCTTCTAGTTTCTCTTCTAGTAAATCATTAGAAAGTGATGCGTCTGGTTGTCTCTTGGTGGTGGGTCTCTGGGAATAAGAGTAAGAAGGCTTATTGGTTTTTACCTCACCCGATATACGCTCTTGCTTTTCGGGATAGAAAGGGGGCGTAATAATTAAAAATCTAAGGATATTATCATCTAGTTTAAGAGCATCGCGGATGTTAACGACCTCTTCGGGGTTAATGTCAATATGCACGCAACTAGAATATGCAGTGCTCTGCTTCTCAATCGGATACGCAAGTTGAATCTTTGAAAACTCACCCTCACTTACAATATGCGCGCCCAAGCGCGTTAGATGCCCCGCAAGGGAAGCTGCACCATTCTCGTCTTTCGCTAAAAAAGAAATTTCGTATGTTTTTTGTGCCTTGGTTTCCATCTCAACTTGAGACTATCAGAGGGTACTTTTAAAGTCAAACCCCGTTAGTAATAGGTTATCGGGAATAACCGTCGGGTGTCTGTGGCATCCTATTACTAACGGGGTTAAACAAAGACCCTACTCCTCATCTTCTTTCTTTGTAGTCTTAAATTCTTTTCGAACCGCGGTTCCGACAGGAATAAGACGCCCTATAATCACATTTTCCTTAAGCCCCCTTAGATAATCAACCCTCCCCTCACTTGCAGCCCGTATTAAAACACGAGCTGTTTCCTGAAAAGACGCAGCAGACAAAAAGCCATCACTCGCAAGTGCAGCTTTTGTAATACCAAGGATAGTTTCCTTGCTCCCCACACGCTCTTTCCCAGCCATCTTCATTTCTCGATTAACCTCTTTAACACGTGACTTATCAGCTATCTCGCCGCGCACAAAATCAGTGTCCCCAGAATCAATAATCTCTACCCTATTAAACATCTGGCGAACAATAATCTCCATGTGTTTATCGTGAACAAGGGCCCCTCCTGATCTATAAATACGCTGAACTTCATTTATAAGATACCTGGCAACATCTGCTTTCCCACGAAACTTAAAAAGTTCCTCTGGATCTAAGTTCCCACTTGTTAATATGTCACCAATATTAACTTTATCTCCAATACCCACAAGTATTTCCCTGGCTTTTAACACGGAATATTCCACAACCTTGCCCTTCTTGCCACCAACCGCGCTTACACTTATATGAATAGATATCATAGTACCCTTATCCTCAAGCTCGGTAACCGTCCCCTCAACAGCAGACAACACCCCCTTAAGTTTTGGTGTGCGCTTCTCAAAAAGCTCCTCAACGCGTGGAAGTCCAGTTGTAATATCGTCACCCCCCGCAACACCCCCTACATGAAATGTCCGAAGTGTAAGCTGAGTCCCGAGCTCACCGATAGATTGCGCGGCGACTATCCCAACCGCTTCGCCAATTTCTACTTGTTTGTTTTTCCCTAAGTCAAGGCCGTAACATTTAACACAAATACCATATAGGGTATTACACGTAATAGGAGACCTTACTTCAATCGACTCCATCACAGACTCCTCAATAGCCTTTGAAGCATCGCTATCAATCAAGTCTCCTCCCTTGACAATCGTTTTACGGCCATCCTTGATATCACCACTTGCGATACGCGAAAACACCCTGTCTCCAAAATTGTATCCAAAATCACTACCATCCTCTCTATAAATTAAAATTCCCTGCGTTGTACGACAATCATTTTCTTTAATTACTACATCCTGCGCCACATCAATTAAGCGACGGGTAAGATACCCAGCCCCTGCGGTTTTAAGCGCAGTATCAACCAATCCCTTTCGCGCACCGTGAGTAGAAATGAAATACTCCAAACTCGTATGCCCCTCCTTAAGAGATGTTTTAATAGGAAGTTCTATAGTTTCACCTTTTGGGCTTGTAACATTTCCACGCATACCTGCCATCTGGTTCGGCTGTATCCATGAACCCCTCGCCCCAGAGTTTATAATAATCGTAATTGGATTAGTTTCTCCTAATGTTTGTGGAACAAGTTTGTTAATTTCACCACTCACGCCAAGCCACACATCAATCGCACGAGCACGCCTCTCTTCTTCCGTTAAGAGCCCGCCTCTATATTGTCCCATAATAACCTCTATTTTCTCTTCTGCCTTCGCGAGAAGTGCTGGCTTTTCCTCTGGGACAGATAGGTCGTTTATACCCAAGCTCAATCCCGATCTAGATGCAGACTCAAAGCCGAGATCCTTGATTCTATCCAAAATATTACTAACCTTCAGGGGGCCGTATTTGTAAATCAGATCCCCTATAAGGGTGGTGAGAGATTTTTTATTAAGCTCCTCATTTATAAAATCAAAATCAGACGGCAATGTTTTATTGAAAAGCACTCGCCCATAAGTGGTGTCCATCTTACCAATCTTAATTGGTGTATTAAAATCAATATATTTATTTTCATAAGCAATTCTTGCCTCCCTGTCGTCTGATAGGACCCTTACATCATCTTTATACATAGGATCAATGCGCGTTAGATAATGACATCCCAGCACGATATCTTGCGTAGGTACCGCAATCGCTTCTCCGGAAGCGGGCTTTAGTAGGTTAAGGCTTGCGAGCATAATCTCTCTTGACTCGCGTTGAGCCTCACTGGAAAGTGGAATGTGGACCGCCATTTGGTCGCCATCAAAATCAGCATTAAATGCTGCGCATACCATAGGAGGAATTTGAATTGCAAAGCCCTCAATAAGCACCGGCTTGAACGCCTGAACACTTAACCTATGAAGAGTAGGGGCACGATTTAATAAAACCTTACGATCTTTAATAACTTCTTCCAAAATCTCCCACACCTCAGGTGGCGCCTGATCAATCAATCGATTCGAAGTTTTTATATTATATGCTAATTCACGCTCAATAATCTGATTAATCACAAACGGCCTAAAAAGCTCAAGTGCCATCTGCTTTGGAATGCCACATTCATCAAGTCGCAAGTGGGGACCAACCACAATAACTGAGCGACCAGAATAATCAACGCGTTTTCCTAATAAGTTCTGTCTAAAACGACCCTGCTTGCCCTTAATCATGTCTGCTAGTGAGCGTAATGGGCGTCGCCCACGTGCGGTTTGCTTAGCACGTGAATTATCAATTAAAACATCAACAGCCTCCTGAAGCATTCTCTTTTCGTTTATTACAATAACATCCGGAGCGTTTAGCTCTAATAGTTTTTTTAAACGATTATTGCGATTAATAACGCGACGATAGAGATCGTTCGAATCAGATGTCGCATAACGACCACCGTCAAGCGCGACCATAGGGCGCAGGTCAGGGGGTAATATTGGTAACACGGTTAAGACCGTCCATTCTGGGCGAATATTATTACTTACCATAGATTTCAAAAGCTTTAATCTGCGTAAAAGCTTCTTTGTGCGCGCGGCATCTTTTGTCTCGTCCAACTCTTTTTCAATTGCCTTAATAGTTTTCGGAATATCCAGCTCCTCTAGAACCTTACGCAAACCCTCTCCACCGCTCTCTACTGTAAATACACCTCCGAATCGTCTCCCAAAATCCTCAAACTCCTTCTCAGAAAGAACCTTGCCCGGATGCAATCCCTTGAGAAAATCTTCAGCCTCGGCAACCGCCGATTCAAGCTCTCCTTTCTCTTGATCTTCCCCTTGTCGAGATTTGAATTCTTTACTTACATCTTTAAGTACGGATTTCCTTTTTTCCTCATCTACACTAGTTACAATAAACGCCGCATAGTACGCGACTCTCTCTAATTTCTTTAGACCCTCATCTAAAACAAGACTCAAAACAGACGGCACGCTTCGCAAAAACCAAGTGTGCACAACAGGAGTTGCAAGCTCAATGTGGCCCATTCGCTCACGTCGAACAATAGACCGCGTGACCTCAACATTACACTTATCACAAACAACACCTTTATATCGTATTTTTCTATACTTCCCGCAATAACACTCCCAGTCCTTCGTCGGACCAAAAATTCTTTCAGAAAATAGTCCATCTTTCTCAGGACGCTGAGTCCGATAGTTAATCGTCTCCGGTTTTATAACCTCACCATAAGACCACCCAAGAATATCTTCCGGTGACGCAATCTTAATTTGCAATGATTTTAACTCCCTTCGTGACATATTATTTATTATCAGAGTCTTTCTCTCCGGTACCTTTCTCCTTCGTAACCTCTCCTGATGAGGTAGGGTCTTTACTACGCGAATCCTGCTCGGCGCCTTGCCCTTCCGTAGCTTTATGCGAAGGAGGGGAATCTTGGCGACGTAAAATTTCTTTCTCCTGCCCCACGCCGTCGTCATCCAAATCTTTGTACTCAGATTCAATAGAAAGCCCAAGCGCCTTTAATTCATTTACCATAACCCGAAATGCCGCGGGTACATTTTGTCGCTTACTCTTTTCACCACGAACTATCGCTTCATAGACCGCAGAACGCCCGACAACATCATCAGATTTAACCGTTAACATTTCCTGGAGCGTATACGCCGCACCATATCCCTGCAATGCCCAAACTTCCATTTCTCCAAATCGCTGTCCCCCCAACTGCGCCTTACCACCCAGAGGCTGTTGTGTGATGAGTGAATATGGGCCGATTGAGCGCATGTGAAGCTTGTCCGTTACTAAATGATTTAGTTTCATTAAATAAATAACACCGACTGTTACATCTTCCTTAAACGACTCTCCAGTGCGTCCATCGTACAGTTTTACTTTTCCACTTTCAGGTAAGCCGGCTTTTTTAAGCTCAGCCCTTACCTCTTTCTCTGACGCACCCGCGAATACTGGTGTATATGCACGATATCCCAGGCTTTTTGCGGCCCAGCCAAGGTGGGTTTCAAAAAGTTGCCCCAAGTTCATACGAGACACTACTCCTAGTGGATTTAAAATTATATCAACCGGCGTACCATCTTCTAAATGTGGCATGTCCTCAACTGGCCTTATTTGCGAAACTACCCCCTTGTTACCATGGCGTCCAGCCATTTTATCGCCTACCTTAATGTTGCGCGTAGTTGCAACCTGCACGTGAATTTTAGAAATTACTCCCGGATTTAATCTACCGCCATCTCCCTTTTCACGAGTAAAGACTTTAACGCCAACAACACGACCCGATTTACCATGAGTTAATTCAAGTGAGGTGTCTTTCACATCACGAGCCTTCTCTCCAAAAATAGCACGAAGTAGTCGCTCTTCCGGAGTTAGCTCACTTTCACCCCTTGGTGAGATCTTACCAACTAAAATATCACCACTCCTTACCTCAGCCCCAATGCGCACTATGCCATCCTCATCCAAATTACGAAGCTTATCTTCCGGTACATTTGAGATATCAGGAGTCGTAACTTCTGGGCCAAGTTTTGTGTCACGAACGTCAAGTGTGTACTCTTCTATATGAATTGAATTATAAATTGCGTCTCTCTGGACACGCTCTGATAAAATAATTGCGTCCTCAAAATTTGCGCCCCCCCACGATGTGAATGCAACAAGAAGGTTCTGCCCAAGCGCTAAAACACCATTTTCCGTGGATTGACCATCCGCTAACAACTGTCCCTTTTTAACACGTTGTCCTTTTTCAATTAATGGACGATGAGAAATGGACATATATTGATTAGACATCTTGAACTTATCAAGTTTATAAACCCTCTTTTTACTCTTCCCGCTCGTGGGTTTTACGGTAATCTTTTTAGCCTCGACAGCATCTACAACTCCTGCCACATCAGCTATCACCACACGACCAGAATCTATGGCAACTTTTTCTTCAACCCCCGTACCAACATATGGCGCACGCGGATTTATACAAGGGACAGCCTGTCTTTGCATATTAGATGCCATAAGAGCGCGATTAGCGTCGGTGTGCTTCAAGAATGGGATAAGAGATGTCGCAACGCTAACAAGATTATTAGGCGCCACATCAATATAATCAATATCCTTTACGGGCAACGTCCCAACATCACCCTTTATACGCGCATAAACCTTTTTATCAAGAATAACACCCGCATCTGAAACCTCTGTACTCGCAGAAGCAATATTGTATTTTCTCTCCTCTTGGGCATCTAACCAATCAATTTTATTTGTAAGCCTACCATTATCAACTTTTGCATACGGCGTAACAATAAAGCCGTAATCATTAAGCTTAGCAAAATTCGCAAGACGATTCACAAGGCCAATGTTGTGACCCTCGGGGGTCTGAATTGGACAAATCCTTCCATAATAAGAGCTATGCACATCTCGTACCTCCATACCAGCACGCTCACGCGTAAGTCCCCCGGGGCCAAGTGTTGTAATAATCCTTTTATGCTCAAGTTCATCTAGTGGGTTAACTTGATTTAAAAATTGCGACATCTGTGATGATGCAAAAAACTCTCGCACAACTGCTGTTAGTGGTCGTGGATTTACAAGTTGGGCTGGTGTAACAGAAGAGGGGTCTTCTGTCGACATGCGATCCTGTGCAATTCTTCTGACACGAGTAAACCCAATACGCAAACGAGACTGCAAAAGCTCCCCTAAAGCCTTAACTCGCCGATTTGCAAGATCATCAATATCATCACCCTCTGCATTGGGATCATCGTTTAACCTTATAATTTCCTTCACAATCGCCACAAGGTCATTAAGTTGCAATAATCCTCCCCCAGAGTCCTTAAAGCCAAGTCTTTGATTTAATTTAAATCTCCCAACCCCAGAGAGATCATAACGCTCATCTTGTTTAAACATTGAGTCTATAAGCTTTCTCGCATCCCTAGATGTCGCAAGGTCCCCAGGGCGCACGCGGTTATAAATTTCAAGATAAGAGTCATCTATAGTCTCAGTAATATCTTTTTTTAATGTAGGCTCGATCTTTTCTCCGAAAGTCTTTACAGCACTCTCTCTATCCATTCCAAAAACCCCAAGAAGGTTGGTGACGGGAACCTTGCGATTCCTATCAATCTTTACACCCACAGATCCATCGGGGTCTGTCTCAAACTCAAGCCATGTGCCACGATTTGGAATTAGTTTTGCACCAAAAAGTCTTTTGCCACGATAAATATTTGCCCCAAAATATACTCCCGGCGATCTTATAAGCTGTGATATAACCACACGCTCAATACCATTTATAATAAAAGTACCGCGACTCGTCATTACGGGAAAATCACCCAAATAAATCTCCTGCTCCTTCTTTTTCTTGGTATCCTTACGGATAAGAAGAACTTTCACTCTAAGGGGAGCTTCATATGTAATATGCTTGAAGCGAGCTTCCTCTTCGCTATATTTCGGATCATCAAAATAATAATCACCGAAATGAAGTTCTAGGTGCTTATCAGAGTAATCAACTATCGGAGAGAACTCCTTAAAGAGCTCTTTTAGTCCATCACCCCGAAACCAATTATACGATTGCGTCTGCACCAAAGCTAAGTCAGGCTGCTCGGTAAGAGCACCTTTATGTGACGTAAATGTTTTTGTGGGTAAAATTTTATTGGTAGGCATCAAAAAGGCCGATCGCGGGAACGGTCATTATTGCATTTAAAAAATTTAATTACTTTAAGTATTTAACAATATTTTTATTATGTTCGTCAAGGGTTCTGGAAAAAATAGTTTTATTCGTCTTCGGGTCTGATAAAAAATATAGATACGGAGACTCCTTTGGGTCTAGTGCCGCTCCTATAGCATCCAATCCAGGATTATTAATTGGTCCGGGCGGAAGCCCTCTGTACTTATACGTATTATAGGGAGAGTCTATATTTTTGTCATCCCTAGTAATGGGAAGGCATGGGTAATTTTTAATATAACAGATTGAAGCATCTATTTGAAGTGGGATGCCAAGCTTAATTCGCTTCCGTATAATTCCGGAAACAACCCTACGCTCATATGAATCCGGAACCTCCCTTTCTATAAGTGACGCAACTGTCAAAACTTCGTGTACAAAAGCATCATCTACGACAACCCCTATTGCGGGAATAACTTTTGCTTCAAATCTTTCACGAAATCTCTTCTCCACAACAGCCACACTTGATCCCAGGAAAAATTCATATGTATCAGGAAATAGATATCCCTCAAGATCCCTTGACAACTCAACTCCATCAAAAACTCCGGTGCTAATTAATATCTTATTTATATCGGAGACCGTTGATCCTTCGGGAATAGTAACAGTGATGCGAGGCGTAATGTGTGACTCACCCAAAAGACGATCCTTAAGTTCAATAGTAAGTCCTAGAAACAAAAGTATCCCAAACGCAACGAGTGGGATTATGAATTGTTTTTTAAATATAAATCTCATCTCTTAGAAACGCTCTGTAGGATACCTAAAAGTACAGCGACAGTCAATAGATTTGATCCCCCATAACTTATAAGGGGTAGGCCAATACCTATTACCGGCAAAAGCCCGAGTATCGATCCCATATTTATAACAAAGTGCAGAGCAAGCATAGCAAAGACGCCCAGTGAAATAAATCGAGCGAAATTATTAGAACTCTGAATGCCAATTTTTAAAACACGATATAAAAAATATATAAACCCGGCTATCAAAATTGTGCCCCCTAAAAACCCCCACTCCTCAACAAATGCGGCAAAAATGAAATCGGTTTGCGCTTCAGGCAAAAACCCCATTTGGACCTGTGTGCCCTGCCCGAACCCTTTCCCCAAAAAGCCTGCGGAACCAATAGCAATTTTAGACTGAGCTACACTATAGTTTATGCCAAGTAGATCTTCTCCTGGATTAAATAACCCAATAATACGAGATTTTTGATGATCAGCTAGTAATCCAAAGTTCCACGCGACAACAAGAAGAAGCGCAAAAATCAAAAAAGCTACCAGAACATGTTTCCACGGCAACCCACTCAAAAGTAAATAACTAAACCAGATGCCGAATAAAACAAGAACCGTCCCAACATCAGGCTGAAGTAAAATTAAAACAGCTGGGATAAGAAAATATAAAAACGAAGTTAATATAATTCCGAGATGTGCGATTACTACGTGACGCACAGCAAAAAAACTTGAGAGTAAAACTATAAGTGCTATTTTCATAAACTCTGATGGCTGAACCTGAAGATCTCCTAAAACAATCCAACTCCGAGTGCCATGAATTACAGGAGCCACAAAATATGTAATAACAAGAAGCAAAAGGGCAAAAAGATAGATCCCAAGCACCATCCATCGATGCTGTAGAAGCCTATCTATATTGATAGCCGGGAGTCCAAAAATAAGTATAGCCGCAAAAACCCCCCAAATAAGCTGACGATAAAAAAGATCAGAATCCCCAGACGCAAGTGTTAAGAGGCCTATCGCAAAAAGGAAAAAAGAGATACCAATAAGTCTCCAATCAAGTTTTCTTGCAAGAGAGGGAATCATTCCGCAAACACCTCTACGGACACGTGTGTGTGTTGGATATTAAACTCTTCTAAAAATTCAATGCTCGGGAAAAAAATAACAAAATCCCTGCCCCCCAGAGGAGCAATGTTTATAAGCTCAACGATTGAGGCATGAACAACCCTATTGTACTCATCTTTTAAAAGCGCGGTTATCCGAGCAGTTGAAAAAAGTAACGACTCCCTGTTTACAATCCTACCCACCACACGAGCATCATCCGCAACTACTGTTTTTATATTTTCCAACGCTATATCATAAACAGGCACAACTTCATCTATATACCAATGTGTGTCAATAATTTTGAGTATAACTCTATTTATATCTTCTATCCCAACCTTGATGCCGGGAGACACGACATAGTCAAGCTCTCCTCCCTTTAGTGTAACTCTGCCATTTATAGTCTCTATCCTCTCCCCAAAGTCCCCAAATACATCGAAGCGGTAAAGCAAGCTGACTCCGTAGGTTTCACTCGGATTCTGTAATTGAGTAAGAAACGTAACCTTGTCTCCACCCACATCAAATATGGCAATAGGGCTGTGCTGTATCTCCACACCCTTAAGTTCACATGGGAAACAGGGACCTCCACAATCAACTCCGACTTCGCCCTGGTTTAGGTTATTATCAAAACACGATGGTGGCATGTGGTAAAAACCCAAATATATAAAAAAGGAAGCTAATCCAAAAAAGGTAAGATACCCAAAACCGTAAATAATTTGTTTTACAACTCTATTCATGCACCTATTCTACACCCTCTTCCCTACCTTTTATATACTATCGTAGCCTACCCCTATCAACTGACAAGAGATTACCCTATTTAGTAAAAAGTTGATTCATCATTCGACAGACACTCTTTGTACAAAGCTTTTTAATTGCCGGCGTAGCCTACCCTTCCACTAGGGGTGAATCGGCCTTCGGGGGACGCCCGTGCGGACTATCACAAACGCCTAAGCGTCCCAATTTTGTCTCTGCCCCAGCGACAACAACAAAATCGAGGATCCTCAATGCCATAACTGTACTTTACGCAGGCGGAATTAGAACTTTCGCCCCAACACTAGAACAAAGTTTGGTACGAGGCTCTGCTTCCGAGCACCCATAAAAGATTTTGATTGCTGGCGTACCCTACTTTCGCTCTTATGAACTATCATCAGGCTCAAGTACTTTCACTTCTCTGTTCGAAATGGGAAGAGGTGGGGCACACTTAAGTAAAACACCAGCAAACAAAATCTCACGGGGCAAGTCGAAATGTTTCCGATTTATCCACGAATAAGGCGAATGGAAAGAAATCGCAATCCCGCTATGTGAAGAACACATAGGCGGGGGTAAGTCACCGGGTCTTGCTCTTTGCGAGTCTCGCTCATTGAAAATGAGCGGAAAGCAGGACACATACAACTAAATCACCGAAAAATCATCAAAAACAACCTCGATGTGATGCTTGCCCTGCACCGCTAAAATTTCGCGGAGCAAATTAAAATTGAATACCCAATTTCATCAATCACTTTTTAACTTCTCACTTAAAGTAAAACCTATTTTTATTTGCATACTTTGTCAATCAAACCTTTCTATAATAAAAAGGTTAAAATATCAACTCCTGAATGGCCGGTTCCTAACGCTAACGGTCTATTAGTACTCCTTGGCTCAATACGTTGCCGTACTTACACCTAGAGCCTATCAACCTGGTCGTCTTCCAGGGACCTACGTTTAATCTCGAGAGGGGCTTCGCACTTAGATGCTTTCAGCGCTTATCCCGTCCGAACATAGCTACTGGGCACTTCACCTGGTGGCAAAGCCCATAGACCAGAGGTTCGTTCAACCCGGTCCTCTCGTACTAGGGTCAACTTCTCTCAAACGTTTCACGCCTACAGTAGATAAAGACCAACCTGTCTCACGCTTTCTAGTGGTCTAATAGAATTGGACTATATCTTTACCGGTTACATACGCTTGGTATGCACTTCGGTAGTTGGCATATAGTCTCTGAGGATTCTCTTGCATAGTGCAAGCGCAGAACTTCGCCGACCATGCGCAGAATCACGCAGAATATTTCTGCGATCTTCCATGTCCAGTCCGCGACTATCCACGCGCCGCTTTCGCAACGAGTCTTTCCTGCTGATTGCCTATCTATAGGTTTCCAGCATATAGCCAACTTGCCGTTTCTGTATTTCTACAGAACGCCGCCGTGATTTAATGTCTTTTTATCCGCCTTTTTGGCGGAAACCTCGGATTCAGACCGTTCAAAAACCGAATCATTCTTAATTCCTAATTCAGTTTCTAAACGGTCTAAACCCAGCTCGCGTACCTCTTTAATTGGCGAACAGCCAAACCCTTGGGACCTGCTTCAGCCCCAGGATGAGATGAGCCGACATCGAGGTGCCGAACACCGCCGTCGATATGGACTCTTGGGCGGTACCAGCCTGTTATCCCCGGGGTAACTTTTATCCGTTGTCTCCAGCCGTTCTATAAAGAACCAATGCTCCGCATTGGAATTTTGAATTTCTAGTTTCTAGTTTCGAATTGTTTTAATCGAAATTCGGACTTCGAAATTCGTCATCCCAGTGCGGGGCACTGGTATAGCTGTCGGGTCGCTAAGTTCTGCTTTCGCACCTGCGCGACTTGTAGGTCTTGCAGTTAAGCCAGCTTAAGCCTTTGCACGTCCAGTCCGATTTCCATCCGGACCAAGCTGACCTTAATAAACTCCTCCGTTACTCTTTGGGAGGAACACGCCCCATGTAAACTGTCCGCCAGGCACTGTCCCCTGTGGTTTTTGCCCACAAAGTTAGTATTTAACATCTGAAAGGTAGGTATCTCACTTGCGACTCCACGATAACCGAAACTATCGCTTCAAAGTCTCCCTACTATGCTGCGCAAACAAACGCTAAAAACAATACCAAGCTCCAGTAAAGCTCCCGGGGTCTTCTCGTCCCACTGCAGGTAACCCGCATCTTCACGGGTATTGCATTTTCACCGAGCTCCTCGCTGAGACAGTTCTCCAGTCGTTACGCCTTTCGTGCGCTCCGGAACTTACCCGGAAAGGAATTGCGCTACCTTAGAACGGTTATAGTTACCGCTGACATTGACGGGGGCTTCACCCAGTGAGCACCTAGCACTTTATTTTCAAAAAATTAAAAACAAAGTGCTAGGCACCCCCAGACTTAACCTTCCCGCATCGGTCAGGCGTCAGCCCCTATACATCCACTTACGTGTTAGCAGGGACCTGTGTTTTTAGTAAACAGTCGCCAGAGATACTTTCGCTGCGGCCTTGACGCATCACGCGAAGCGCGATGCTCTAGTTTTTAATGTTTAGCTTCTAGTTTATAGGTTCTCATAAAACTTGATTTTGATTTTCCTAACCACTAGTCACTAACAACTATCAGCTACTCATCACACACCGTGTGATACGCCAAGGCAGGCCTTATCCCGAAGTTACGGCCGCTTTTTTGCCGAGTTCCTTAGCGAGGACTCACTCGTTCCCCTTGGGCTACTCGCCCTATCCACCTGTGTCGGTTTTCGGTACGGATTCCTTATAGATTCGTAATCTCGAGAGATTACTGCCCTAGAAGTTTTTCTTGGAAGCCTCTTCACAAAAGTTGACTAAGGCAAACCCTAGTCTTCCGCCGACCCACGGATCTTGAAATCTAAATCAGTAGTCCGGATTTACCTAGACTACGACCCTTAGGGCAAGCGATGCGAAACCAATAACGCACTCTTGCTTATGTGCTCCGTCCCTCCATTAGGTCATACTATAAGGAAGGGCTGGAATATTGACCAGCTGTCCATCGGCTGCGGCTTTCGCCATTGCCTTAGGCCCGCCTAACCCGTGGCTGATTGCCATTGCCACGGAAACCTTGGATTTTCGGGGATCCGGTTTCTCACCGAATTTGCGGTTACTCATACCAACATTTTCACTTCCCAGCGCTCCAGAGGTTCTCACGAATCCTCCTTCAGCGCCCTGGGAACGCTCTCCTACCACTCACGGATTTCATTGAGGAACCGAGGAACTCCTCGGCTTCCTACTCCCATCTTCCGTAGTTTCAATGTCTTTGAGCTGGACAACCCTCACACGGGAATGTCCACTCATTGTGTACCGGACAGGCTTCACTCGCAAAACCTTCCTCACCACCTAATTCGTTGTTTGGTGAATTTACACAATCACAGCTAAAGGGATAGATGCAACTTGCATCCCATCCATCTTTTTCTGTTGAATCCATAACTACGCTCCTTCTAGGTACATTTTTCCTCAATGAAATCCGCGAATCCGTGTCTTCGGTGGCTTGCTTAGCCCCGTTGAATCTTCGGCGCAACTCGCCGACTCATCTCTGCCGAAGCTTCGATGAGTATAGTCGAATAGTGAGCTATTACGCACTCTTTAAAGGATGGCTGCCTCTAAGCCAACCTCCTATCTGTCTGTGGCGAATCACTACCTTTAACACTTAGCAAGCACTTTGGGACCTTAGACTACGATCTGGGCTGTTTCCCTTTCGACCATGGAGCTTAGCCCCCACAGTCTAACTGCCGTACTGTTAGTGATGTATCTCACACATATCACGTCATGTGAAGTTTCAAAATAAATAGAGTATAAGGTGCGACAACCAGATATATTGCCACGCAATACTATCGAAGCGGAGCAACGATATATTCTATTCATTTTGGAAGCGGGTGAGTCTTGTCCATATTCTTTATTGCTCGTCACTTGCGTATCACCATGATATGCAAGCTCCTCGCGCCTCGAATCTGAGACAAAATTCACTCCATCACATTCGTGAGATGTATGAGACACATCACCCTCCTCTGGTATTCGGAGTTTGATTGGTGTGACGAGCGTTAGCCCTGTTCACATCATCCAGTGCTCTACCCCCAGAGG
Source organism: uncultured Candidatus Saccharibacteria bacterium (assembly GCA_964565105.1). Taxonomy (GTDB): domain Bacteria; phylum Patescibacteriota; class Minisyncoccia; order UBA6257; family Colwellbacteraceae; genus CAZMCG01. Next base: position 3,875 of record CAZMCG010000004.1, on the reverse strand, counting down.
GGATCATACGACGCCAGTCCAAAAACTGTTTCGGAGAGAACCAGCTATTACCAAGCTCGATTAGCTTTTCACTCCTTACCTCAGCTCATCCGAGAGTTTTGTGACACTCAACGGTGCGGGCCTCCATTCCGACTTCTCGGAACTTCACCCTGGCCAAGGTAAGCTCGCTTGGTTTCGGGTCTTATGCATACTGTTACACACCTTGTCAAAGACAAGGTGATTCGCGCTATTCACACTCGCTTTCGCTCCGCCTCCGTTCCTCTGGAACTTAGACTTACAATACACATAAACTCGTTGGTTCATTCTTCAATAGGCACGCCGTCACCCGGCATCGCTTCGCGATGGGTTCGATCGGCTACTCTGTAGCCTTGTTTGAGTTGTTGGATTTGTTGGATTAACCACTGAGACGAGACTTTGACTCAATCGTGTCCAACATCAAACAATTCCGACAATTCGAACGCATTGCGAAGCAATGCTTCGGGCTCCGACTCCTTGTAGGCATACGGTTTCAGGTCTATTTCACCGCCCTCACCGGGCTACTTTTCACCTTTCCCTCACGGTACTAGTTCACTATCGATCACAAAGTATATTTAGCCTTTCCCGATAGTACGGGATGATTCCCACAACACTTTCTTGTGTCGAGGTACTCAAGATCCCTGGCATCCTTACGGAGCCAAGTCTCCAACTTAAAAAGTCAGAGTAAAAACGGAAAGTTTATTCGCTTTCGCTTACGGGACTATCACCCTCTATAGTTAGGCTTTCCAGCACTCTTCAACTAGCAAATAAATTTATAACTCCCCTCCGCTTCTTACGAACATCCACTATGCGGTGTTCGTAAAAAACAGAATGTTTCTATCTTACAACCCCAGATTTTCTAAAAGAAAATCTGGTTTGGGCTTATCCCTTTTCGCTCGCCGCTACTAAGGGAATAACATTCGTTCTCTTTTCCTCCAGGTACTGAGATGTTTCACTTCCCTGGGTGCACTTCCACAATGTCTTATGCATTGGGATGACAGAGGTTTACTCTGCCGGGTTTCCCCATTCGGAAATCTCCGGATCTAAGGTTACTACACACCTCCCCGAAGCTTATCGCAGCTACGTCACGTCCTTCATCGCTACTTTGTGTCAAGGCATCCTCCGTACGCCCTTATCGCACCCCGCCATCTGTGCTCACCATCAATATCCGAACACCCAAACAAGGTTCCGAATAAATAATCACGAGCATAGAAGGCGGGGTAATACGTTAAGAAACCGGCCATTCAAGAGCCAATACTCTTGATTGACATGACTTTCTTAAAAAAGAAAGTCTATAATTGATATAATTTTGTTCTGATAAGAACAAAAATTATATTGCCTTCTTCATGCAAAAGAAGAAGGACTTTCTGACTCCCTCCGAGTTTGAGAAGAGGAGGAAATCATGTCCTATATATTAATCTTTCTCTCTAAATTCTGGGATATGAGAGAAAGTCATTTTTTAAAAATCTGTCACTTCTTTCGGGACTAAAAAACCGCCCTCTACAAGCGGCCTATAAACATGCGAAAGTCGCCGCTTCAATTAGCCACTTGATATTCTTATCAATCCTATCATCACGCTCGAATTATATACATTCTCAACTACCAATGTCAATACCATATACAGACCCCCTTTTTAAATCACATTATATTACAAACTCTAAATTCAATAAACGACTAAAATGATTACTGGAATCTTTATTTCCAATTAAATTACCTATTTATAAAAGAAAGGTGCACACACGGAATAAGTTGAATTTAATCCTAAAATATTGCGCAGACGCAGAAAGTACCCGTAGAATACTAATCTCTTACACAAACCCGACCCCACCAAAAATCGCTCCGCCGTAAACGCGGAGACAAAGACCTGAAGCAATCTACCCTTATCGAAAGTTGACTTCGTTAGAAATGAATCACTACATGCAACTCAAGTCGTACATGCAACACAACACTTTCTAGGCGGGGTTGACTAGGGCTGATCAATTACAGATAATGAAATTTAATCTAAAGTTATTAAAGCCAACTCATTGGATCGCCCCCGTATAGTCCAAGTTGTTTAAATAACTTTATTATAAAAACACATACCCCTTAGTTTACGAATTAACTTATAATTAAAATTACTCAGCCCAACTAAAACAAAATATTAAAACCATGAAGCAAGACATACATCCTAAATATTTTCCCGAAGCAACCATAACTTGTGCATGCGGTGCTGTGCATAAGATAGAATCCACGCGTGAGAAAATGACTGTTGAGATTTGCAGTAAGTGCCACCCCTTTTATACAGGCAAGGAAAAGCTTATTGATACTGCGGGTCGCGTCGAAAAATTTAAAACGCGTCGAAAAAGGGCTGAGGCTGCAAAAGTCCCAGCTTCCCCTGGGTCAGTAGGTAAAAAAATAATTCCAACAAAATCAGGATCCGATAATTCACGACCCCCATCGAAGGCTTCCGATTTATCAATGCACAGCACACAGGATAAATCAAAACAAAAAAAGTCCTCCAAAAAAATTACTAAAACAGTTAAGGAGCCAATTAAAAAAACAGCCTCAAGGAAATCCTTGGAAAACAGTAAGCCCATAACCGGACAGGTAGTTGTAAAGAATAAAACCACGAAAAAATAGTCACAAAACCTTCTATATAAATATTCTTGATATAGCAAGAATATTTATATACAAACTAGGACGTTTTAATTATGAACAAAGTAATTATAGAAATACGAGCGGGGGCTGGGGGTGATGAAGCTGCTATATTCGCGGGGGATCTTGCGCGTATGTACAAACGCTTCGCGGAAAATAAAAACTGGAAGGTTTCCGTACTTGAAGAAAACCGCACAACGCTTTCCGGCTATAAAACATTCATAGCTCAAATTAAAGCTCCAAAACAAGAAGTGTCCACCACGGAGTCTATCCTAGAACCATATGCATCTCTTAAGTATGAATCGGGAGTGCATCGCGTACAAAGAATCCCAGAAACAGAAAAGCAGGGCCGAGTTCATACATCAACCGCGTCTGTCGCAATAATGCCCGTCGTTGAATCAAAAAAAGTTAACATAAACCCTAGTGACCTAGAAGTATCTTTCTTCCGCTCTTCTGGTCCAGGTGGGCAAAATGTAAATAAAGTTGAAACTGCCGTTCGCATAGTACATAAACCAACTGGGGTTGTTGTCTCCTCGCAAGCAGGACGAGAACAAAGCAAAAATAGAGAAGTGGCGATGGAGATTTTAAGATCAAAACTTTATGAAGCTCAAATAAAAAAACAACAAGCAGAAATGGGTACATTAAGGAGGGATCAAATCGGCACTGCCGACCGATCAGAAAAAATTCGTACTTACAATTTTCCCCAAGATAGGATTACAGACCATCGCATAAAAAAGAAATTTAGTAACATTGAAAAGGTTCTTGATGGAAACCTAGAGCCAATTATTAAAGCATTTAGAAAAAAAGATGCGACCCAGGATTAAGCTATAGCGATCCTCACTCATTAAAAAACCGAGTAGGTTAGATGTGGTTTATTCAAGTGGAGAATATGACTGACAACTGCGAACTTTTCAACACCCAATAAACCATTCAAGGTCCGGCCTTGAATTAATTGTGATTGGTTGCACTATTCATCTTTAACATTTACTTAAAATTCAAAAATGATATAATAAACTCAATGCTTAAGCGTTTTTGTAAAGTATCTAAAGTGTCTTTTATATCTACCCCCCCCCACAAAAAATGGACTTTGTTCTTTTGGACAAGGTTGTGTGGGCGTCAACTGCGACGCTCTTTTGGAGAATCACGAATTAAACATCAAAAGATGGGCAAGGGTGGCTCTGGGATTACCTTGTCTGAGATGACCAAGGGAAATGTTTCACTGAAGC
>CAZMCG010000003.1:31715-32935 GCA_964565105.1 uncultured Candidatus Saccharibacteria bacterium | reverse complement strand
ATAACAGTCACCTGCCCAATGTGGTATTTAGATAACTTGCGCCCAACAACCACCGCAACTTTAGCAGTTTTCTCTATCGGTTTATAAATATCTGTAACTTTTCTCATGTTTTACTAAAAGGCTAACGAGCTATTAAACTAACAAAGCATTGACCCCGTTAGTAATAGGATACCATGGACATCCGACGGTCATCCCGATAATAATAGGACGCCACAGACACCCAACAGTTATTTCCGATAACCTATTACTATCGGGATGACCTATTACTAACGGGGTTGACATAATTTATAAGTTTGTTACGTTTAAGGGTATCACGACGAAAGAGGTTCTCTAAGGGTTTTGTCCCGACGAGAGCCTTTTTCATTTTACCCTGTTAAATAAGATTTGAGCCTATTTTTAATAAACATTTTACCATGATAAGTTTTTAGGTATTTTTCACGATGAAGCGCATCTCGTTGGTCTAAACAGGCTTCAGAATATATTAATTTCAACGGCCTTCTGTCTTTTGTTGATTCAACCAGCCCTTTTTTATGTTGCTCAAATCTTAATTTTAAATTTTTTGTATATCCAGTATAAAATTTGTTATCTTTTTTTGATTGTAAAATATAGGTATAAAACATATTTGAAAATTTCAAATTATTTAACAGGGTGAAGCTCATTTTCATAATACTCTAATTTTTCTCTAAGCGGGTTCATAAAATCAAAAATGTTCTGATCGGGGGTGCTTAACTTTTTTAAGAGAGCCGAATATCGTTTTTGATTGGGAATCAACATCTTCTTCAATTTATTAATTTTCAATAAGTGCTCAATCAAACAATAAAAATCTCCATCGCCAGAAACAATCACTGCTTTATTAAAATTGTTAAGCTCAATCATGGCGTGTAACACGAGCTCGGCATCCACATTCCCCTTTACTCGACCATTGGGTAATTCCAATGTTGGCTTAAAGATACAAATATAACCCGCTTCTTGCAAAAAGGCATACAACCTTTCATTGCCCGGAGCATAACCGATGAATAGAAATGCCTTTCGTACACCATGCTTATCTCGCAGATAAACGCGAAATTTTCTGAAATCCAATTTCCAGCCAAGTCCCTTAATGCTTAGATTAAGGTTATTGCTATCTATAAACGCAAAATTGTTTGGTTTAGTTTTCATATTGGCATCTTTTATGAGCTAATAAGCTCTTTCTGTTTATAAATATCTGTTACTTTTCTCAT
>CAZMCG010000003.1:26020-31615 GCA_964565105.1 uncultured Candidatus Saccharibacteria bacterium | reverse complement strand
TATTGCATATTATGTGTTATAGCGATATCTCTCCTGCAATCTCAAAATTTATATTTGTTGATGTAGAATAATTACTGTCCGGTCTTGTAATCGGCCCCTCGTAACCAGCCGAACCATCCCAATTTGAAAAATGCGTTACCTGATTTCTAGTCCAGCGCGTCAGATATTCAACAATTACGGCGCTGGCTATATCCCCGCGAAAATTCCACTCTGTTCTCGCTGTAATTTTTTGTGTTGAGGAGTCCTTAATCCCACCGCTTGTAACAATATTCCCACCAGAATCACGCCTTACATTTTCAACAGAAAACCAACTAGTGTAGACAACGCCCTCCCTTATTACGCTTTCTGTGCCAGAGGCAATAGAAATTATAGTAGTACCCACGGTGTGATAAGTTGATGTTTCGCCCTTTATACTCAAATCGTATAAATCATGCCACCTCCCACCCGTAATGGAGCGCACCTCATCTAGTAATCCCTGTGAGAGGGTGGAGCCCACACTAGACTTCTCGCTCTGCTCATTTACCCGAAGTGTCAAAACTATTGCCGCGACAACGGAGCTTATCAAAATAGCTACAATCCCAACGCTCACTAAAATTTCAACTAAAGACTGCCCACTTTGACTGGAATCCGAGGTGCGAAATATTGAGCGTATGCGTTCCCTAAAATGCATCACATCTATTATAACATACGAAAACCAATCCAGATCAACAAGTTATTGCGCAACACACGCCCCGCACCAGGCCCTAATTGATAACGTGGTCAATCACGCCATGTAAATTTAAATTAATTATTCCGCTTTTATTGTTATTATTTGAATAGATAACAATAGTTGAGATAGCAGTTGGTAGTCCGGTTGATTTTGAAAATCCTATACTCTGACTGGAACCCGCCTGAGGGGTTGTAAACTCAAGTGTGGGCGCAAGACTAGTTCTCCCAATAATTGTTCCAGATCCGTGGCTTATTCCACTCCAGATCTCATAATAATCATTGTCATCCCCCACTGGATTTACGAAATATACTCCCCACGCCGTACCCGATTCCTGTGAAAGCGCACGACTCGCCGTCCAGCGTAAATCACTTATAATTTCATTTACTTGAAACCCAAGTGTTTGTGAGTGACGAAAACCAGAAAAACCTACAACTCCAATTGTTGCAAGAATAGCAGTTATACCCAAAACAATAAGAAGCTCCACTATTGTAAACCCCGATGGAGATAGGAAGCGCCTCATGCGATTCTTGAGATAGCGTTTGCCATTACCCGATTTTAGATATTTTTCTCTCATACGCGCATCGTATTCATTGTGACATGCCTCATAGTAAATGAGTTCAAACGGGCTTCTTCCTTTCGTGGAAGAAACTTTCCCGCTATTGTGTTCGCTGAAGCGCTTCCGTAAATCATTGGTTGACCCGGCATACCACTTCCCGTCTTTTTTGCTTCTGAGAATGTAGACATAGTGCATATCACGTTATCTCCGACGGGGTAAACCCAGCATTAGGTTTTAGGTGATAGGTTTTAGGTGATAGGTTCATTGAATAGGTGTAAGGTTATAGGTGTGAGGTATTAGGTACGCTTATTGCGTTTATTGTTGAGGTTTTTGATAAGGACAGTGAGCATTTTTTGCACTTCTTCCAGTAAGGATTCTGCGCTGGAATAATCCAGTGAGCTATAAGGTCGTTTAGAAATAATAAGCTGTGTCTCTAATCCCGCAGCCGAGCCGTTAGCTATTCTTAAAAATTGAAGGTATTCAGGGAGATCTTTCCTTTTTTGTCCCTCGGCTATGTTTGAAGGAATAGATATCGCAGCCCGCCTCACTTGAGAAGACAATCCATATATTTCCGTGTTAGGCAACTTCACGGTTAGAGCATAAATTACCTCTATAAGATTTAGAGCTTTTTGCCAAACAGTTAACTCCTTATGTGATCGTGTACTCATATTTTTATTCTATCACCTTGCACCTAACACCTGCCACCTATTTAAATCTGCGTAACCAACTGATATACAGGGATTATGACCGCAAGGGCAATCGCTCCTACAACAGTACCAATTATCATAAGTAATATAGGCTCAAGAAACGAAACAAGGTTTTTAATGGATGCGTCTATTTCCGATTCGTAAAAGTCGGACAACTCTTCTAGGACCTCTTCCATGTGTCCGGTATGCTCGGAGACAGCGATAAGGCTGGTGACAGTTTTTGGGAAAAATGCCTCCCTCTTAAACGCCTCCCCGATAGTAAGCCCCTTTGAAACTCCCTCCCTTGCGATTCTCGTAAGTGCTACTTTGAGATTTCGAGAACCCACCGCGCCCGCGGTTGTTTCAAGCGCCTCTATAATCGGCGTGCCAGAGCGAAGTAATGACGCAAAAATTGAAGCAAACCTCTGGAGAGCGATTTTAAAAAGGACATCTCTTATAGCGGGCATCTTATTAAGCACCCGTGATATAAAGTTTCTCCCGGGAACCGTCTTGCGAATAAAATGAGAAAAGCCATAACCCCCCACCGCTAAAAAAGTCAAGATGAAAAACAGGTAATCCCGAAAAAAGAGCCCAACCGTAAATACAATTTGCGAGAAAAGCGGAGGATCAAAAGCCCCAGTCGCAAAAACCTCAGCTATTCTTGGCAACGCAAATGTTATCATCATAAAAAGTACAGCAAGCGATAATCCGACTAAAATAACCGGGTATATTAGGCTACCTTTTATTTTATTGCGAAGCTCCCATTGCTTGCCGAGATCACTACTTAATCGCTCAAATGTTTTATCTAGATTACCAGAAGACTCGCCTGCCTTTACTAAGTTTACAAAAACGGGCGAAAATTGTTTGGGGTGCCTTTCAAAAGTAGTATAAAACGGTTGCCCCTTACTCAAACTATCCTTCATCTCTAAAAGGAGCGCTTTCATCGCCTCATTATCAAAGTCGGCTATCAAAATATCAATGGCGCTTAAAAGATCGGTCCCAACACGCAACATAAGAGCAAGATATTTTGTAAGGAATATCTTATCCTCAATCTCAATTTTTTGACTAGTCTTGAAAAGGCCTCGCCTTTTACCCGTCCTTTCTATTGCTTTTACTGATACTGGCTTTAAGTTTTGTTGCGCCATCCACCCAAGCACTTCTGCTGGATTTGCAGCCTCGATATCCCCTTCTGTAATTCTTCCATCCGAATCGGAGGCAATGTAATGAAATTGCATGCTAAAAGTATTTAGTGCCCAGTATACTGTAAGTATACCCTATTATTATATTTAACATTAATAGGGTTGATTAGTGTCTAACTTATATTATTTATACACTAACGCCACACTTTTGTTTACTCCAAATGTAAGAGTACAATTAAGATGTGCATAGTGTAGTAAGAAAAATAATAGCACTTGCTGGAGATTGGGTGGACTTGTGCCTTGCGCTTTTCCTTTTAATAGTGATCCACTCTTGTGGTTTGTTAAAAACCTAAAAAACATAAATGCGGGTGTTTATAAATTATCAAAACGCACAAGCGATATTTTGATAGGCATACTGGGCACTGCTTTTTACGCGACGCTTTATCTACCAATAGCATTAGCCACAAAAACCACCTCAAAGGGGCCTGCGCTTTTCATACAAAAACGTATCGGAAAAAATAACGAACCTTTTTATATGCAAAAATTCCGAACAATGAAGGTTTTTGGAAAAGACGGCTCTGCGGAAGTTGGAGGAGCTCAATGGACAAAAAAGGGTGATAGTAGAATAACAAAAGTTGGTGGATTTCTAAGAAAAACAAGGCTAGACGAGCTTCCCCAGTTTTGGAACATACTAAAAGGAGATATGAGTTTTGTCGGCCCCCGTCCGGAACGACCTGAGTTTGTATCTAAGCTTGAAAAACAAATTTTGTACTATAACATACGCCACCTTGTACGACCCGGACTCACAGGGTGGGCACAGATTAACTTTGAATATGGCGACTCGGTAGAAGATGCGCGTATAAAATTACAGTACGATATTTACTATGCGAAGAAGCGCTCCTTGACGCTTGATATCGCAATTATAGTAAAAACCGTAAAAACAATACTTACAAGACAAGGGTGATAAGAAAACAATAAAAGTAAAAAGGTAAAATCCGCCGTGCAAAAATTCACAAGACAAACAACGACGATAAAATGATAAAAAAAGTAAAGTCGTTTTTGTTCAAAAATACATCTACAAACCAAATTATTGCTAAAAACACCTTTTGGTTATCTTTTAGTCAACTCATAAGAAAACTTATTAAGTTTTCCCTTATAATCTACGCTGCGAGAGTGCTTGGGGTTGAGGGTTATGGGGTTTTTGCGTATGCGCTTGGGCTTGCTGGGTTTTTCGCTATGTTTTCTGATATAGGAATAAATAGCCTTTTGATAAGAGACTTTTCTACAAAAAATAAAATTACCCCGAAACACTTATCAACATTTTTGTATATAAAACTAGCACTTGTTGGCATAAGTGCGTTACTCATTTTGTATATTGCCCCCTTTCTTGCCAATATCCCCGAAGTCCTACCGCTTATTTTAATAATGGCAATACTTATAGTGCTTGACGGGCTCAGAGACTTTGCTGTTGCGATAATAAGATCAAAAGAGAAAATGGAGCTAGAGGCAGGCGTTGATGCCTTAACTAACATAACAACTCTTATACTTGGTATATCTGCGCTTATTGTTTTCGAGTCAAGTATGTCTTTAGCTGTCGCCTATGTGATAGGGAGTGGAGTGGGGCTTGTTTTTAGTGTTCTTATTCTGCGGAATGAATTAGTGCGTGCTTGGAGATATTTTGATAAAAAGTTAGCAAAGAAAATCTTAAAAGATGCGTGGCCATTCGCTCTTATCGGGCTTTTTGGAGCAATTACGACAAATACCGATATTATAATGTTGGGTTGGTTGAAAAATGCCCTAGATGTCGGTCTATACTCTGTGGCGCTAAAGCCAGTGCAGGCAATCTATTTAATATCTGGAGTACTCGCAATATCCATATTGCCAAGAATCTCAAGGCTTGTAAGGGACAATGGGGAAAAAGTTGGCAAGTTGTTGGGGAAATCTATCGGCTTACTTTTTTTGATCGGGATGCCTATGGCGGTGGGGGGGATGATATTGGGTAAAGAGATAATGGTGCTTTTGTATGGAGTTGAATATATAGGCTCTACTTTGGCGTTCCAAATACTTTTGGCGACCACACTAACCATATTCCCGATGAGCATGATAATTAGTTTCGTACTCGCGCATAATAAGCAAAGTGGATTTATAGCCCCACTTTTAGTGTCTGCTATTGTAAATATAGTTTTAAACTATGCGTTGATTCCTATTTATGGCATCGCTGGGGCTGCACTTGCGACCGTTATAGCGCAATTTTTCGCCGTAGTTATGATGTGGAATAAAATGAAAAAAATAGACTATTTCACGGTCCTCCCATATATGTGGAAAATTTTACTGGCTGTAATTTTTATGACGATTTTTACAATTGCAATGAAATTCTTCCTAGTTAATTCCCTTGTAAATGTAGTGATATCTGCGCTTATATATTTTGTATCTCTTAAAATATTAAAAGAGCCACTTATAGAGCAGGTAAGGAGTATAATTGGTAAATAGGTGGAGCGAACAATG
>CAZMCG010000003.1:1442-25920 GCA_964565105.1 uncultured Candidatus Saccharibacteria bacterium | reverse complement strand
TGTATTTACAGGTCCTTCCTGTGTTGAGTGGATGTATTACTCTGTTACTCTTCCCAGCCACGAAACCAATCAAATGTATTTTGTATAAAGTCTTGTCGCGATGAAAAATATTCTGGAAACGATTTTTTTTCTAAAATAATCTCCTCCTCTCTTCCTCCTTGAGCGTAATCCATAAAACTCGAATATTTATAGGATTTAATATAATCTCTTGCTTTCAACTCATCGGATATACCATTCTCCTTCCAGTCCGGCTGGATTAATTTAACCGGATTTAAATGTATATATGAGTATAGGTATTTTAAATATATATCACCAGAAACAATCTGGGCCTTAAACTTCCCCTCAAACAAACCGCCTGAACGTTTATATTTATTATTGAAGTACATTGAATAACCAGTAGAAAGCTTTCTCATAAAAACACTAACCCCCTCTTCTGTCTTGGGCGTAAGCAGTAAATGAAAATGATTAGGCATTAAGCAATATGCGCCGATATCAACCAACTGCCCTCCTCTCTCAAAGTTTTTGTATGGGTCATCAATAGAATGAAGCTTGAATTGATTAGAGCTATTAGAAACAAATAGCAAAGTAATAAATCTTTGATAATCAGACTGATCCAGATATATTTTCTGCTTACTATTGCCACGATTGTAAATGTGGAAATATTCACCAGGCACAAAAGAAAATTTTCGTGTTGCCATATAAAATCAGCTTAACACAGTTAACACAGGAAGTTAACACAGGAAGGACCTGTGAATGATGTGGATAACAGCTTAACACAGGAAGGACCTGTGAATGACTGTGAATGATACTGAAGCTAAAACAAAAAACCACCGAAAGGTGGTTTTTTGTACGCCCGATCAGCAAAGCTGATTTAGGGATGGGCGGTTTTTGCTGCAGTTTAACAGTTTAGTCCTGCAATTTAGCAAGTCAGTCCTGCGGTGTAATGGGCCCCTTGCCCGTTAAACCTTAACTGCTCTCACCTTGGGGCAGAAGCCCCCCACCCCCTTTAACAGGTCGGTCCTGTTATGAGGAGGGTCCCCCGCTCGTTCCCCCATACTACAAAGGGTTACCCTTTGTAGTGAACGAGACTCATACAACTTTAGAGCTACCCCTAACTTTGACTAAACCTAAGTAGCGTCGAAGTTAAGTGAGATTGACTCCGTCTCGAACTCGTCCAGGTTGAAGGCGTGCGAGGTTGCACCTTCGGCAAACGCTGTCCCTATAACGTACCGAATACCTTCAATAGACATCTTAAAGAATCCGTCCGCACCTGCTGCGGCAACAACCGTGATTGTGAAGCGGTCTGTAGTGCCCTCATTCACCAAGAATCCGGCAGTTAGGCCACTTCCACCAGAAGTAGCGGTAGGCGAATCAATCAATGACGATATGTAGGTAGCAGTACCTGTCATATCGTAATCAGATGCGAGTGTGCCAGCCACATGTGGAGCTGTTGCGTCAATATACGCATCCCCATCAAACGCAGTAACATCAAATACAACTTTGAATGTTCCTTCGTCGTGGTCGAGTGCGAGTCCAATATCCCCCGAGTGGCTTTCAACCGCAGATGCGCTTACAAAGGTAACCATGATACCTGCGTCACGGAGCTCATGCTCGTCCGCAACAGCGGTACCTGTCTTGTTAGTAACGTTATCACCGACTGAATCTTCAAAGTCGGCGGCAGTCACTTGGTCCACACCAATCTCGGCCCTGATTCTGTCTCCATCATCTAAAACACCATCCGTTTCAATGATGTCAGCCAATACGACGAATTCGTATGTCTGCCCTCCATTAAGGTCAAGGTTCATCCTGTCAAAGGTGACAGTCTGGGTGTTTGTTCCCCCCGGCTGCTGCTGAGCTAGAACACCGCTAACGCTCTCCGAGCCAACCTGTACGCCGTCCATTGTAAGGGTAAGGCGTGAGATTAGGTCTCCCGGCGCATCAAAGTCAGTGCCAGTTGCCTCTATAGAAGTCAAGAGGACAGGAAGGTCGTCAAGATTGACATCCCCAGTTCCCTCAATTTCAATCGTAAAGGATAGAAGCTCAACTCCGTCCGTGTCGTTTACATCATCAACATTAATAACACGAGCGTCGTTTATAGAATCAACATCCTTCGCAAACTTAATCTCTGTGTTCTGAGATGTGGCGAGTGTCTCAAATGAGAACTCTACCTCATCTGCTCCAACAATGATGTAATCAAGACCACCATCGTCAATACCAATGTCGCCTGTTGAATTATCGGTTACTGACGCGTTCTGAGCGTCAACAAAACGAAGACTTTCGAATCCGACAGTCCACCCATCACCTGCATCATCTGAGTCAAGGTTACTGATACCTGAGACCTTAACAACTAAGTCTCCTGTTTCGCCAGCCTGAATTACTGCACCAGAGCTAAGAGAAACCGTAGCGTTGAAGTTACGATCATCTTCAAACTCTGTAGCATCTACACGAGCGTGCTCTTCTCCATCAACCCACACAGACACTTCATTTGCGTACCTGCGGAAGTCTTGGTTTGCAGTAACTTGGTCAAAATTCAGCTCAACGGCCGTGATCATAATGTCACTTCCGGTGTCAGCCTCAATTGTAAGACCAGCTACCCCTACATCGTTCTGCCCCTCTCCAACTTCTTCGTTATTAAGTGTGCCAACAAAGTCAGCATTCCTGATTGAGCCTGCGCCACCCTCTAGTGTGACGGTCTCGTCAGTTGGTTCATCAGTTGGTTCATCAGCTGGAACGTCGGCTGGTGTAAGGGCGTCATACATTGCCCTTGAGATTGGTCCCCAGAAGCCAGCCGTAGGAGTAACTCCGTTAGCTGCCTGCCATGCACTAACTGCAGACTGGGTGATAGGACCAAAAAATCCGGTTGATCCACCCGCAAAGGTGAAGTGACCTTCATCGGTTAGATAATCCTGTAGTGCGGTTACCTCAACACCTCTACTTCCAAGAGTAAGGTTTTGGGTAAAGGTAAAGCGCTCAACAGCATCAACTGCGTCGTCTGCATCACCAGCAAGTTGTTCTTGAAGAGAAGCAATTTGAGTTAACAAATCATTGATTTGCTCTTGGAGCTCCTCCATAGTCTGTGCTTGAGCAGGAACAATAAATGTTGCTCCTGTAAGCCAAAGAGATACCGCAAGGACTAATCCCACGGCGATTGTCCTCTTTGAAAGACTTAAACTTTTAGTCATTTATCTTTAATTAATTATTTTAATTGTATTTTTTCTGACAAGTTATTCCTTGAGTTATCATCGACCCGTCGCTTACCTTTATAACACACTGCCCAAAAGAGCAGACCTCGCTACCCTATTTGCCACTCCGATGTTTCGGAGCGAGCCTCGCCACCTTATAAGGTGGGCGAGAGATCAGCGAGAGGGTAAGTAGCGTACTTAATCAACCCTGCGAATAACCTCTAATTACTTTTATTTGCGCTTGCGCAATGCGCAAGCACCACATCTATCACTTATTGTACTATATTAAACTGTATAAGGTAAGCAAGGTGTGTAACAAAACACGACGCACCAGTTGCGACCTCAACTGATAAATACAACGAGGACAGGCTTGTCGCGTTACACCTGTGGATAGCTTTTTTTAATTTTTAGTTTCTAGTTTCTAGTTTTAACAGTTTTAATAGGTCGTAGTTTTAACAGGTCGGACCTGTTAAAAACTAAATTTCTAATTTTAACACAGGTCTTTCCTGTGTTAACACAGGTCTTTCCTGTTAAATTCGAGCGTCAGCTTTGATTAGGAATGTGTCTCCGCCAACCGCGGTTAGAAAACTGTGCGGGCCGCTTTTGCCCTCCCTTATAATAAAACCGTCCTCTATTAGTTTTCCGATGTCCGTTCTAAGCGTCCTTTCACCAACGATTGAAAACCGCGTTTGAATGTCTTTCATCCGGCAACCATCCGGCAATTGCCGGATGAACCCTAGAATTGCCGACCTCCTTGTTTCCGGATCTGGGTCTTCTTCTATATCTGGAGCCATTTCTTTGGCTTCCGGCAATGTTTTTTTGATTTCCGGAACTTTTCCAAATATGCTCATTATTTCCGCTTCATCCGGCAATGGGAATGTGGTAATTGCCGAATGTAGCTTCTCTTTGAGTGCTACAAGCTCCCTTTCTAGGGTGATTGCATTTATATTACTCATCTGGCCAACGGTCTCTGTTAGACGAATCATACGGGATAGTGAGTCTATACACTCACTATCAAGGCGTCGCACAAGGTCAATCGCTGAGCCTTCAAGCTCGGCCCTTAATTTAGAATGTTGAACGAGGCGTGCGACTCTTAGGGTTGCGAAACCTATGTTGTGAGCAAGATCAAAAATGTTGGAGTTGTTGGACATGTTAGTTGTTGAGTGTTGAAGTTGATAAATATGTTTGGGGTTGTTGGAAATGTTGACAGTGTGGATAAGTTATCAGTAAAACGACACTTCTGTCAAGATTCCAACACCAAGGGTATAATATAGGATTAGGGTAAATTGTAATTAGTATCATTTTATTAACGAACGGATATAATAGATAGCATGCGTAAACGAACTTTAGTTATGGTTGTACTAGACGGGCTAGGGATTGGGACAAACGATAGATCCAACCCTATACACGAAGTGAACCCAAAAAATATCAACTACATAAAACACACCTATCCTGCGGGGACTCTACAAGCGTCGGGTATTGCGGTTGGCCTGCCGTGGGATGAAGAGGGCGACTCTGAAGTGGGGCATCTTACATTGGGCGCAGGTAAAGTTTTATATCACCATTATCCGCGTATAAGTCTTACTATTAAAAACGGAGATTTTTTCAAAAATAAAGAACTTATGCGCGCCGTTTGGCACGCCAAGAAAAATGGGTCAGCGATTAATCTTGTTGGCCTTGTAGGCGAGGGTAACACACACTCATCACTTGAGCATTTGCATGCGCTAATAAAACTATGTCGTGATGAACAGGTACCAAAAATAAATCTACATATATTTACAGATGGAATGGGAGGCACTCCGGAAGGCGCAATTGAGATAATCGCCAATCTTCCCGTGGAGATGCTCGCGAGCATTTCTGGTAGGTATTTTGCAATGGACAACGATTTACACTGGGACAGAACAAAGCGTGTCTACGACACGCTTGTTGGAAATATTGGAGGTGTCGGAGTTGTTGGCAATAAACAAACTCAACGCTCAGAGCGATCCGGCGATTCGAACGGATCGAGCACCCCTGATATCTCTGATATTTCCAAAATTTTCCGTGATGCTTACGCGCAAGGATTAACTGATAAATTTATAGAGCCCATCATTATACAACCAGATAAAGTAATAAAAAACGATGATTCAATTGTATTTTTTAACTTTAGAGAAGATAGAACACGACAAATAGCGCATATGTTTTTGGATACCGATGTTGGTATAGAGCACGAGATCCCAAAAAACCTTTTTGTTGTTACTTTTACAAAGTATGGCTCCGACCTTGTGGCTCCCGTAGCATTTCCAGCCGAACACATAACTAATCCATTAGGGAAAGTCCTCTCAGACGCAGGAAAGGTGCAACTGCGAATTGCTGAAACTAGCAAATATGCTCATGTTACTTACTTTTTTAACGGATATTCAGAAAAACCGTTTGAAAATGAATATAGAGTACTTATACCATCAAAAAATGTAGCCCATCCCGAAGAATACCCTCAAATGATGGCAAAAGAAGTGACAGCCCGCGCTATTTCCGCAATAAGTGAGGGTGTTTATGACTTTATACTCATAAATTATGCAAATATGGATGTTATGGGGCATACGGGGAACTACGACGCAGCGGTAGAGGCTATAGGAGTCGTTGATGAGCAAGTTGGGCTACTACTAAAAGCGGTGCTTGAAAATGCGGGAATACTTGTAATTACATCTGATCATGGAAATGTAGAACGAATGCTTGATCCTTTAACCGGCACAATCCAAACAGCGCATGAGACAAACCCCGTACCATTGTATGTAATAGCCCAAGGTTATGAACGCAACAAAAGTAAGGATATTGTAAATAAAATAGAAAAAACAAAAACCGGCGTTCTTTCGGATGTGGCGCCAACTGTGCTTCATTTAATGGGGATACAAAAGCCACCCGAGATGACCGGTTTTAACTTATTGGAATCATTGAGGTAGTTGGAGATGTTGGAATTGTTGGGTGTTGGGTGTTGGAATTGCTCGATCGCGTATAGCTTGTTCGATATGTTAGATCGTTGCCTTTGGCAACTTGTCGGAATTGTTGGGTGTTGGATGTTGGAATTGTTGTATCACTTCGTTTATTAGATGTTGGGTCGTTGGGGTTGGCAACTTGTTGGACGTTTGTGTTACGTTCTTATTTCCAACAGCTGCGAGCTTTTCAACACCCAACAAACCGCTCAAGGTCCGGCCTTGAATTAACTGTGGGTGGTTGTACTGTTTATCTTTAACAGGCGCTGGATGTCACGCCTTGTAAGTGATAGAATAACAGTTATGAAAATTGTAAAACGAGCAACAATAATGTTTGTCGCAAACGGCATAGGCTTATACCTTGCTCATCAGTTTGTTCCAAATGTTTTCGTATCCCTCGTGCTTGAACAATTTGCACTTATAACACTTTTACTTACGCTGATAAATCTTACATTAAGGCCAATAGTTAAATTGGTACTTACGCCCGTTATAATAATCACACTTGGGCTCGGGAGTATTCTTATAAACGCCGGTATGCTTTATCTCCTTGACTTCCTACTTGCTAGTATTACAATCGAAGGGTTTGTCGCCCTTATTATAACAACAATTGTTATAAGTATGGTGAACTTGGTAATACATTTTTGGGCAAAAATAATTTAGATATGAACACAATACATATAGTCTTAGCAGTTTTATCAATAATAATTGTTACCTTAGTGCTTGTGCAGGAGCGTTCGTCCGGCGCGGGGGGTCTTTTTGGCGGCGGAGGTGGTGGAGGTGGTGGCAGTGGTGAGTTTTATCAGCGTAGGCGCGGAATAGAAAAAATACTTTTTATATCCACAGTTATTGCGGTAGGCATCTTTACCCTGTTCTCTGTCCTGAACCTTGTTATTTAGAGAAAAGACAGATAATTATTTTTTTATATGCGACTAACTGACCTTATATTAAAGACACGAACCCGCGAATTGATTAGGGTGCTTACAAAAAAAGAGCGCATTTTTCTTGTAGGCGCTTCTTTTATTTTTATAATAACACTTATAATCTATGCCCTACTTGCAATTCAACTGCATACGCACGCCATCCCCACAAGAGGGGGTGAGTACACAGAGGGTATAGTGGGGCAACCTGTGTTTATAAACCCCGTGATGCCGGTTACAATCGCTGATCGCGACATCTCAAGTATTGTTTTTTCAAGCGTCTATGAAGTCTCGGACAGTATAAGGCGAAATGACGATGGGAATATATGGAATGTACGACTCAAAGAAAACGCGGTATGGCACGATGGGGAAAAAATAACTTCGGATGATATTATATTCACACTTGAGACTATCCAAGACCCAGATAGTAGATCTCAACTTGCCGCAAGTTTCCGTGGAGTTGCGGTGGAGCGAATAAGCCAACTTGAAGTTCAATTCGTTCTTAGGTCGCCCTATGCGTTTTTTAAGTACGACCACTTAAGAGCCCTTCGCATTATTCCAAAACACATTTTCGCTGACATTCCAGTACAAAACATACGCATGTCCGGCCTTGGTTTGCGACCGATAGGCTCGGGGCCATATAAAATCACTTCATTTGAAAAAGGTGATGATGGAATAATCACGAGTATAAAACTTGACGCAAATAAAAAATACTTCAACAAGGTGCCATTTATACAAGAACTTACATTTAAATTTTATAGGGAAATTGGCGATGTAATCCGAGCATACAACTTAGCGCAGATTGACGGGTTTGCTATGTCAACCGCGGAGCCACTTACAGAAAATAGTATTCGTGTCCGCAATAGGACACATCACCTAACCTCTCCACGATACTACGCGGTCTTTATCAATCAGAGTTTGGCTCCCAAAGAGTTTAGGGATATAAACACACGAAAAGCGTTGTCGGCTGTCATTGATCGCGACAGAATTATAAATGAAGTTTTTATCTCACACGCAACCCCTGCTTTTGGCCCAACCAAAAAATCTGTAAACCCAGCAAAAAAGTTTAATACAGAATTACTGCAGGATCTGGAAGTCAACCTGACAGTCCCAGAGGAAAGGTTTCTTATAAAAACTGCTCAAATTTTGAAAGAAAACTGGGAATCGTATGGCGCAAATGTAACGGTAGATGTTTTCCCATTAAAATCAATTCGAGATGAAGTCTTAAGAAACAGCGATTATCAATTAATCCTTTTCGGTAATATTACAAAAGAGCATCAGGACCTTTTCGCGTTCTGGCACTCATCACAAAGATTTTATCCAGACCAAAACTTAGCACTCTATTATAACGACACCGTTGACACTCTTCTTGAGGATTTCCGCAGAACATTTAACGCCGATGAACGGCGTGAAAAACTAACTAAGATAAGCAATCTTATAACAAAAGATGTCCCCGCGCTTTTCCTTTATTCCCCAAGGCATATATACATAACTACAACCAGGCTTGGTGGGTTTGACGAAGGAATGACAATAAACACGAGCGCCGATCGTTTTTCTAATATAGAGGGGTGGTTTTTGAACACCAGACGAGTATTGTCTGGTACTAAATAAAACTAAGCTCCGACTCCCCTTATCACGAACAGCTTATTTGCTTGATAGCTTGTTAACTCGTTTCCGCCCGAGGCGGATCCGCCTTTGGCGGAAGCTTGTTAGCTAACAAGCTGTTCTTTTTACAAGAGAATGCGAGCAATAAGCCTTACCTTCCTTCCAAAATATTTATATCCTGCTGAAACCGCCACGCGGTATCTAGGACATTCTTCGCATAAAAATTAATACAGATACTTCTTGTCCAATTGCCCCCACAGTAATATCTAGCCGCAGCTTCTAGCTCATTATTAAGCGCGTTGTTATCTCTCAAGTAAAGAGCTGATGCCACAAAGGCATCTAAGTTTCTCCAAGGCGATGCGGGGCTTATTCCTATAATTGCCGCTACGCGATCTCTAACTGACATCCAGGTAGTAGGAATAAATTGAGCCGGGCCCATCGCGCCCCCAAACGCACCATGAGCAACTATCGGACAAGACACTAGTGTCGTATCTGGATCCATACCCAACTCTCTTGTTATCGCCAAGAACGGTGTTATATCATCTCTCCATGAATAAGGCGATCCAGGAGCCATGGCTCTGTGATAAGTGCACTGCCCCACATTTCTACCCAAAGCTGACTCTCTGTCTAGCACCGCTAGAGTAAACGCCGCCCTTACTCCGGTTTGTTGCTCTGCAAATCTAGCAAAGTTAAGCGCCTCCTCAAAAGTCATCTGCCCCCCTCCTAAAATACGGAAGATGCGCGCACGAATCTGGGCGGCGGACTTTTGTGTCTTAACCAAAAGCGACTGATACGCGAACTCCTGCCCCTTCGCAACCGCCAAAAGACTATCTTTCTGTGACCTCATCACCACGACATTCGCCCGCTGGCGTTCTTGATAAACCTTAAGTGCCTTCACATCCCACCGCTCAAGCGCCAAAAGTTCTTTTTGAGTAATAAGCTCCCCACGCAACTCCGACAATCTATCAACAGAGTCTTTTAAATTATCCTGAACAAGAAGTAAGTCATTTACATTTCCAAAAAAATCAGAAAGCCTTGGGTTTTCAAGGAGAATCTCTATTAATCCCTTTTTGTCCTTCTCATAAGTTTTTTGCAAAAGTGCGCCCAACGCAGCCCTACTAGTATTGATCCTGTTTTCAACCTCACTTATCCTTCCAGTTGTGTTGGTTATCTGTCCTCTTAATTTTCTAAGTGAAAGCGCTATAGCTCTTATTTGTAAGTTAATTTTGTCTATCTCTGCTTGCAGTCTGCCTATATCACCCTGCAAAGAAGCTCCCTGCTTACGGTAAACACTTATGGTCTGCTCATACTCAACAATCTGTTTTTCAAGCTCCGCAAGCTCATCCTCTAAATATTCACGCTTGTCGTCTATTGTACTTGCGAGTATCCCATCACCTACTGGTGCGAACACTGATGCTCCTGTAAAAACTGAAGTAATAACTATAATAGCGACCACCTGTATAATGTGCTTTGGAAATGTCCTGTGAGAAAATTGACGAAGATTTACCCGTGTATCACGCTTACCAAAAACGTCCGTCGTCTCGTCGGGTTTAATGTCAAGGAGAAGTCTCGGTCTCGGTCTCTGTCGCATTATAGTTCTTTTGTTTTTATTGTTTCTCTTTTGACGCCGATTGCTCCTCCTCTTCTTTTTCCTCGCGGCGCTCTTTACCCTCTACAATAACATCCTCAGGCGCAAGCTCATCTGCATCCTGGTCATCTTCCTCACGAGGTGCGGAAACACCCACGACCGTAGCGTTGGAGTCGGGGGTAAACTCAAACACATTCGTACTCGGTAAGTCTTTTACATAAATGCTATCCTTAAACTCTTTAAGTATTGAAATATCAACTATGATTACACTTGGTAAATCAGCCGGGAGCGCCACAACCTCAATCTCGTCCATAGATTTAACAAGCACTCCTCCCTGCTCATCTACGGCGGATGACACCCCCTTGAACTCCAGCGGGATATGGGCTGTAGTCTTTTTATCCATACGAATCTGATAAAAATCAACCGATAGAACTCTGTGGGTTATAGGATGTGTGTCTACGGCGTGAATAAGTACAGTTCGCTTGTCCCCCTCAATCTCAACCTCAATAACAGAATGCTCCCCAGCCTCTTTATAAACCTTCTCTAACGCATCCACGGGAACACCGATGTGTATATTTTCTATGTTATGCCCATAAAGCTCACCGGGAATAAGCCCCTCCTCTCTTAAGGCTTTTGTCTTCTTACCAAATATGTCCCGCTTCTCGGCTTTTAATTCCAGCATATAATTTATTGTCTACACTTATACTATAAAGGTCACTTAGGTCTATATCAAGGTTTAAGTTTTCCCACAAATCAGTCACCCGCTATTTACAACATAAATATAAGCAACAACCAAGATACCCCCTCCCTACATCAAACGATTAAATAACCTGAGTCGTTTCAAGACTACATCGTATATCTCCTTTTCTGCGTTAATATATTTTCCGCTTGGATCCGATAAAATCTTGTATGGAGCCACCTCCTCTTTGTCTCTTTTTAACGCACTCTCTACCCCTCTTCGCCACGCAACGCGTATCTCTGTATTGATGTGAATCGTAGACATTCCAGCCTCAATCGCTTTTTGAAAATCACCATCCGCAATACCCGAGCCACCGTGGAGCACTAGTGGCACTTGGGCTACTTCGTAAATCTTTTTGATACGATCAATGTCAAGTCTCGGATGACTCGCGTGCCTCATGAGCCCATGTATCTCGCCTATTGCAGGAGACAAAAGGTCAACCCCAGTTCTTTCAACAAATTCTCTGGCTTGCTCTGGGGTTGTCATACTCTCACCTGTAACCGCAGCACCTTCAGGAATCTCGTCCAAAAGCTTTGATGAAGTACCAATATAGCCGAGCTCGCCCTCAACTAAAATATCCGGATTAATAGCTTTTGCGATGTCAACTGCATTTTTTGTTTGTATAACATTTTCCTCAAACGACACATGGGCCGCGTCAAAAATAACAGAATCATATCCAGCCTCCGCGACAGCTTTTACTTTTTCAATGCTTTTCATATGATCAGCATTTAAATAAATTTCATGAAATTTATTCTTACGCACGGACCTTACAAGAGCCACTATCTCGTTTATCCCAATAAACTCCGCCTCACCCTCTGATACGCCAATTACAATCGGCACATCAAGTTTTATTGCAGCTTTTACAATCGCATTTAACCCAGTGGTTTCCGAGACATTAAAATGCCCGATGGCAACTTTCCGCGACTCTGCATCTTTAATTGTTTCGAGTAATGTTTGCATAATCTCTTATCTCTTTATTATAGGCTATATCCTAATTCCTAACTCCTATATCCTAATTCCTCGTTTAAAACTTGATAATGCCTTTATCAAAGTTTTCCAATAGCAGTTTTTCCATGTTCGCCTCACCACCGACATACTCTGAAAAAAGCTTGGTCCACATTGCTTCTCGTTGGTGATAATTAAAGGTCTGCTCTTCGCCTTCTGCAAAAGACACAAGTCCCATAGCATTATCTTCTAAGTCAAAACTTATAATGGACCCGTCGCCTATTTCGTTATGCTCTTTAAAAATACCACCGACCCAATCTAAGTCATGCCACCCCTCCAAATCAACGCCCAATTCAAGCGCTCCAAAATACGCAAGGTCACGCTCTCCACGCATCCAGTGCATAGACTCAGGGTTTACTCTCGGCAAAAAAAGACGGGGGTCCTTCGGGTCTTCCTTCCACAAATACCTCTGAACAATGAGCCACTCACCGGGCCTTACTTCGTTTATCTCCGGCACATCTCCGCGCAAAAGTGCTTTTAATTTTTCCGCAAAATCGTGTTCATTAGAATATCTCTCAAAAAGCTTTGAGTAAAAAGTAATTTCATGAAAATAGTGAAGAAAAAGCGCGGTGTCGCGCAAAAACTTTCCAGGTACATCCATCTTTATCGGATTTAAAAAAATGACGCCAAATTCCTTAAGATGGCTGACATTGTGGTGTTTTTTTGCTACGAACTTTTCAGCAATTTTCTGCCACTCGGGGCCCAAAACCCTTACATCTATAGCTCTTTTCTCAAAATCAGATGCGGTAAAGCCACTGTACGCTTCATCAAATGTTTTATGCATCCACTCGTTAGATTCCAGGAATCGTAACGAGCTAAAAACCTCTGTAACATCATGTTTTTTTAGGACTTCATCAATGCTTCTTGCCCCCAAAAGCTTTAAGACATTTTCAGGTGGCCGTTTTATCAAAATATCTTCTGCCAATTCCTTCTTCAGAAAAAACCCCTCCTTTGCGCTTGCTGCTTTATGGGCAAAGTTCGCGGCCCGCTCAAAGTCGTTTTCACCCTCAAGTTTATCAACAAACTCCCGCAGTTGCCCTTCGTGTTTCACGATAGTATCGCGCAGGGCCTCTTGTACTTTTGAAGTAGATTTATTCTCAACGCCAAGTGCGTCAAGGGTTTTGTTAATCATCTGATTGTTCTTATTTATAAACTCATCAAGAACACCTTTTTTTCCTGTAACCCCTGACATATACTCATCCAAATTGTCTAGAAGCACAGAGTCAACCCCGAGTATACGCGCTAAATTAATTGATGCTGTCATTTTTTTATTTCTTTCCTTATAATTTTCAGGTTCCGAAACCTTGCATTTCCAAATCCACGCTTTGTGAGGGCCCCCTCGGTTGCGCCTAAGTGTTCAACAACTGATGTCGCATTTGCGGAAGCCAAGCGAATCGCATACTCAATGTTCTCTGGGGCGCACACGCCGTCCTTGAACTTCTCTTTTTTCTGAATAAGCCCCGCGACAAACCCTGAGCCGAATGCATCGCCGGCCCCCGTTCTATCTATGACTTTTTTATTTTTAAACACTCCGATTTTATATAAATACCTCCCATCAGAAATAGTCGCACCCTCGGGTCCGGATGTAACAGCAACAATGCCCGAAACAAGGTCGTCTAACTTCGCAAAAACCTCCTTTTCTTTTTTAAATGGTATACCCGTAATTGTCGCAGCCTCGCTCTCATTTACAACCAAAAACGAAATCTTTTTTAATTGCCCTATAAGCTCGCGACGCCCGACTCCCTTGAGGTGCTTGTCACTAGGGTTCAACGCTACTTTTATATTATTTCTGTGCGCGTAATCCAAAAGCTTACTGAATATTTTATATGAATCTCCCGAAATAGATGCATACCACCATTTGCTTTTCAAATCTTTCAAACGAATGTCATGCAAGTTTAGGTCGGTGCTCGCGCCGCGATATGTGATAATACTCCTCTCCCCTCCTTTCAAGAGAAGTGCTGAATATGAAGTCGGGAGTTTGGAGGTTTTGATAAGTCGCGTTGAGATACCCTCGCCATGTAGTACGCGCAATATCTCACCCCCAGAAACATCGTGACCAATTTTCGCGAAAACCGCGGTTTTCAATCCCTGACGCGCGAAAGTAAAGCTTGTATTCGCAGCACTTCCTCCTATCGTGAAAAGTACTTTGTCTATAAACTGCTTCTCCCCAAATGGAAATGCCAAGGCCTTCCCTGAAGGCGTATCCGGCCACTCAACAAGATTGAAGTCTCCCTCAAAAAACACATCGCGGAGCGCAGAACCAATTGTTATAATATCTTTCATTTATGAGGAGTTAGGAATTAGGATATAGGAAATAGGGTTCATATGCGAGGGCTTGGGATATAAAAATTAGGAGTTAGGAGTTAGGAACTAGGGGTTAGGGTTTAAGTTTGATGTCATCTTGTTGAGCATTTTCATCACCTCGAGAAGGGGCTTGTCAACCCTTTCATAGTCTAATTCTCTGCCAAATGTGAGTCTTTTTACAATCTCAATCTGTGTTTCAAGCTCGAAGCTGGAGCCAAGAGAAGTAGTTAAAAATTTTCTAAACTCCTTTTTCGTTCCAGCCTTCCTCCCCTCAGCAATATTAGATGGTATTGAAACAGCTGCCCGCCTCATTTGACTCGTCAACCCATACAACTCACTGCTAGGAAATTGATCAGTCAGGGAATATACCTCGGTCACTAGTTCCATCGCGCGTTGCCAAACTATTAAGTCTTTATACGAAACAATTTTCTTCATTCTTTTGATTTTCTGCTTCCTAATATTCCCGCTTTTAGTCTAGTCGTCCTAACATCCTATCTCCTAACTCCTATTTCCTTCTAATCACTTTTTTAACTGCACGTACGATATCTTTCACGCCCATACCATATTTCTCAATAAGACGCTCCGATGGCCCCGACTCACCGAAAACATCTTGCATGCCAATAAACTCTTGTGGAACAGGGTACTTTTTCGCAAGTAATTCCGCGACGGCCGAGCCCATACCCCCCGCGACTTGATGTTCCTCAACCGTTACAACCGCCCCACACTTTTTCGCAACTTTCAAAATACCCACCTTGTCCATTGGCTTTATAGTATGGTTGTTCACGACGAGTGTTTGGACACCCTCTTTTTTAAGTTCTTTGGCGGCTAAAAGCGCATTGTGGACAAGGGAACCACACGCGATAATCGCGACCTCTGGTTTTTGAGATTTCCAAAATATTTCCGCGACGCCCGGCTTAAACAATGTTTGTTTTGTTGTAATAATCGGCGTTGCATCCCGCGCAAGACGAATATACACAGGCCCCTTGATCTGTGATGCAGCCCTTGTTGCTTTTTCCGCCTCATATACATCACATGGGACAAACACCTTCATATTGGCAATCACACGGATTGTTGCAATGTCTTCTATCGCTTGATGTGTCACCCCATCAGGGCCAACGGAAATACCAGCATGGTGCCCCGCAATTTTAACATTGGAGTTGTTGTAAGCAATGGTTGTTCTTATCTGCTCCCAATTTCGCCCCGGAGAGAATGTAGCATAAGAAGAAATGAACGGAATCTTGCCGGAAATCCCAAGGCCCGCTGCGACCGCGGCCATATTCTGTTCCGCGACTCCGAGTTGAAAGAAACGCTCCGGGAATTTCTCTGCAAATAAGTGAGAGCGTGTTGATTCTGTTAAATCCGCGCACAAAACCACAACATTCTCATTCTCGTCCCCCAACACAAGCAACCCCTCACCATATCCGTTGCGAATTGGCGCACGCTCGACATCGTCGTTAAATAAATCCCTATTTAATTTTGCTTCTTTATTAATCATGATAAAACCGATCCCAAACTACGAATGTATCCGAATGCCCCGAATAAATTAAATCTTGTAACATTGTATCATTTGTAGATTCGGGTGTATTTGTAGTTTGGGATCGCATCTATTCACTCTCAATCTTACCACCCAAAGTACGAAGTTGTCTTAGCGCCTCTTTTGCCTGGTCCTCCGGTTTTGGCGCGTCCGGATCATCTTTCATTTTACCCGGAGGCACGCCATGCCAACGATAATCATTTTCCATAAAAGATACTCCCTTGCCTGGAATTGTGTGGGCAATAATTACCGTTGGCTCAGCATAAATCGCCTTTGCCTCATTTGTGGCGTCAATGATTGCCTCAAAGTTATGTCCATCAATCTCAAGTACATGCCAACCAAAAGATTCATATTTCTGTTTCAATGGCTCAAGCGGCATAACGTCCTCAGTATATCCATCGATTTGGATACTGTTGCGGTCTATGACCCCTGTTATGTTGTTTAATTTATGCTTCGCCGCGAACATCACCGCCTCCCATGTGTTCCCCGAGTTATGCTCGCCGTCAGACATAAAGCAATAGACGCGGTGGCGCTTGTTATCAAGCTTCGCTGATAACGCCATACCAGCTGCCTGTGATAGGCCCGAACCCAGGGGGCCAGAAGTAGTTTCTAATCCCGGCAAAGCTCCCCTATGTGGATGTCCCTGTAGTCGCGTGCCGAGCTTTCGCAAAGTTTTTAACTCTTCTTTGGGAAAATATCCCGCGTACGCCATTGCGACATACTGGACCGGCACAATGTGTCCGTTAGAGAGCACTAGTCGATCGCGCTTGTCCCAACCAGGATCTTCTGGGTTGTGATTTAGGATATGAAAATAGAATGCCGTAAACACATCCGCCATCCCAAGAGGCCCCGCGGAGTGCCCGCTCCCGGCGCCTTCGAGCATCGTAATAATCGACTGGCGAATCTTGTTCGCAGTTTCTTCTAATTTGTGTTCCTCTTTGTGGGAAAGCGACATATCAAAAGTATTAAAACTTATAATCTCGTATAATGCATTTTATCATATATTTAAACACTAAGCACTCAATTTAATCTAAAAACAAAGACCCCTCAATCCCAGAGCAAGTCCAAAGCTCACTTCCTCGCATTCAAAGCTGGTTGGTCGCTTATATATTATTACTTCCATAGCGATGAAGGGCATTGGGTGCATACTATTATGTGAACCAAAACACCCCCTTGACTTTAATTATATTAAACCTATAATAATAGTGAGGTTGGAAAGTTGAAGGCACTACCGCAAGGGAAATGCCACTCACTAATTTATTATTGATAGATTTTTTGACCTCATTAAAGAGTCCTGCATATGCGGGGCTTTTTAATTTATACCCACAAACTATTTTTTGAAATTCTTTACTGTATTGTGTAAATTCACTAAACGGTATATATAATTAGACAACACAAATTTGACGTATAAATAGAAACCTGTTATTCATAATATATGTTCTTTTCCATATCTAAATTACTCTCTGATGAATATGGATGTTGTAGGAGAAGAGGTCCTAAATGAGACAAGGGCTTGTTCTCCTACAATATCCACGACAAAGAAAGGAAAAATCGTGTTCAAGTTCAAGAAAAGGCCAAGGTCATTTCGTGACTTTACAGAAACACTCCTAATAGAGGATTGTCAATCTGTAACGATCACGCTTGTTAGAAGGCTAAGAGCAAGAGCCTTATCGCCCCGCGCTATCTGGGACATTTTCACAACATTCAAATACTACCTCGTTTTTTCCTCCCATAGTTCGGGAGGAAGACGGATAATATTCAAGGAATACCTTTTCGAAAGGTTTGAGGGGGATGTAAGTGAAATGGGGAAAGGAAATGTCTTAGCCCTCCTCCTGGCCGAGGAGAGGTCTCAAGAACTTCGTGAAAAGGTTCCTGACCTCAATGTCCACATTATCAGCCCTGACGGGCAGATGAATGAGGAAGCTCTTAAACAGCTCCACCGAGCTGCTAAGAAGCTTGGTTTCGTCTGATATCAGAGAGTTATGCCCCCGTTGCTATCACAGTGCGGGGGTTAACTCATTTATGAATACGAATAATTACTTCTAAATCAAAAAGGAGTCCAAGCTTATATTCTAATCCCTCATCAAATTTGTATTTAGATTTATATTTCTCAAAAATATCTATTCCCCAACGATATTTTCGCCTAGCATCAACTTCACCCATAACAGAGATAAGATACTTTCTTGTTGCAGGGGTAATTGGTTTTACGCCCTCTATCTTGTTCATAAAAGCTTTATGCTCAAAAAATCTACTTAGAATTTTCAAATGAATCCCTTAGTCGTTTGTAAGCACTCATAGGGTCCGTATTCCCAAAAATATAGTGACCAGATACGAGTATATCTGCGCCCGCGTCCCTTACGAGCCGAGCGTTCTTTGGACTCATCCCGCCGTCAACTTCTATTATGGCAGTGGGCAAGGCTTCCCTTAAAGCTCTTATCTTTTCTACCCACCCCGACTGTTCTTTTTGCCCACTCAACCCTGGAGAAACAGTCAAAACCTGAAAATACTCAAACCTATTGATATGTGGAGTTATTTTTTCAACACCCTGCGTCGGGTCTAACGAGAGCATAATATCAGCATTGTATTTTTTCGCCATTTTCAAAAAAATATCCGAGTCATTCATCGCCTGGATGTGTACAACAAGACGCTTTGCACCCGCTCTTAGCCAATCTTCCGCAACTCTATCTGGCCTCTCTACCATAAGATGCACTTCTGTGTTGAGCTTGGTTCCCAGTGAAATAAACTCCGCAGGATTACCCCACGAGGCTACAGGCGTAAACTTCTCATCCGACACATCAATATGAATCCAATTTTTTTCTACTGAACTTATCTTGCGCAAACCTAAGGGGCGATTTGCAAAAAAACCTTCTGCTTTCCTAATCTGGAAAGTCGCCTCCTGAAAATCTGAGCAATTAATTGATGGTATTACCAAGATTCCGTATTTTTTCTATTCGCCTTTTGTGACGCTCCTCTCCAGAAAAAGATGCTTGTAGCCAAACACTTACAATCTTTTTTATATCTTCAAAGCCAAGAAAATCAGCTGTTAACGCAAGTACATTTGTGTCATCATCGTTGCGTGACGCCATCGCTTGGTCAGGAGAGAAAACAAGAGCTGATCGAATTTGAGGGAACCTATTCGAGACAATATCAACACCGACACCCGAGCCACAAATAACTATCCCCTTACTATTATAAAGATCGGCGGTTACTTTCTCCGCGACATGTTTCGCAAAATCAACATAATCATCATTTTCGTCATAGTTGTCATTGCCCACATCTTTTACCGTATAGCCACTATCATTGAGAAACTTTTTGAGAGCTTTCTTGAGCTCATACCCACGGTGGTCAGCGCCAATATAAAGAATCATACGAAAGCCGCGGCACTTTGAATGTGTTTTACCAGTGTAGATACATAACCCCATTCGTTGTCATACCACGAGAGAACTTTGACCAAATTGCCGTCGACAACACGCGTATAAGAGAGATCGGCAATCGCGCCATATGGTTGACCTATAATGTCACCCGAAACAATCTGATCCTCAACGGTCGTCATGATGCCCTTCCACTTTGAATTCTTCGCGGCATTTCTTAGTATATTATTTACCTCATCAACCGATGTTTTCTTTTTTGAAATAAAAGTAATATCAGCAATTGAGCCTGCGATAACCGGTACGCGAAACGCAATGCCATCAAACTTCCCTTCTAATTCCGGGAGAACGCGACCAACTGCAATCGCGGCCCCTGTTGTAGATGGAACAATATTAGAAGCCGCAGCGCGTCCGCGTCTGAAATCACGCCCCCCAACGGGGCCGTCAACCAAACTCTGCGTCGCGGTATATCCATGAACAGTGCTAAGCATTGCTTTTTCTACCCCCGGCTCTTCCGAAAGAATGGATATAATCGGGGATGTAGCGTTTGTTGTGCATGACCCGTTAGAGGTTAGGACAACAGACTCAAGCTCACCTTCATTCACACCAACAAGCACCGTCTTGCCCTCTATTCCGTCTGGGTCCTTGGCGGGAGCGGTTATAACAACGCGCTTCGCGCCCGCGTCTATATGCGCCCTTGCCTTTTTGTATTCTGAAAAAGCGCCTGTCGCCTCAACCACAATGTCTATCTTTAGTTTCTCCCACGGAAGTTTTACTGGGTCCTTCTCCTGGGTAATTTCAATTTTTTTGCCGTCAACCGCAAGATTTCCGTCTTTTACTTCCACTGGCTTACCGTATCGACCGTAAACTGTATCGTATTTTAGAAGATAGGCAAGATTTTCAAGGTCTCCCAAGTCATTTATCGCAACAATTTCAATATCCTTATCTTCGAACGCCTGCCTAAAAAAAAGGCGACCTATTCTTCCAAAGCCGTTGATAGCAACTCTAGCCATGATATTTTACAAAACTAAATAACCAACTTGCCTTACACCGTGCTTTTCTACTGTGGGCCGAACCGCGCTCCCCAGCCTCACCAAGCGAAGTGTGACGGGCTGGTACTATGGTGCTCTGATGCGTGGTTATTCCAAGTACATTTATCACTACTTGTCTCATGCAATAATTATAACACAATTATGGAACTACAATTTTGTCGCCCTCCTTTATACCAAGTCGCTCAATCGTCCCCGCTTTGACTTCTAATACGCGGTCAACAGGCTCCGGCGAATGATAGCGCGTAAGCTTCATCACGGAAACGCCAGGCTCGGGCTCCGCATTCTCCACAAATCCCACAACTCTATTATCCAATATCCAAATAATATCAATCGATATTATAACCCCCTTCATCCAAAAAGTCCTATTAAGAGGCCTGTTAAAAACAAAAAGCATTCCTTCATTATCACCTAAATTTTCACGGCCAGAGAGCCCTTTTTCTCTCAGAGCTAAAGTGTCAGCTATATCGATAACAAAATTTTCACCAGATATCATAATATTCACTTTTTCAAGTTCTGCTTTTTTAGGAACAAACCACCATTGATACGCAATATACGCAAACGCTCCTATAATTATAAGAATAAGGATAATAACTAAACTCTTCATATCACTCTTTATTATACCTCAAGTGAAACGCCATAACTCCAAACGCGACTGAAACATTTAGAGACTCCTTGACGCCCAACATTGGAATTTCAATAATTTTGTCTGCCCGCGAAAGAACGGACTCCGGTAACCCACGGACTTCGTGACCGAGGACAAGGACAACCTTGTCCAGTCGGTAGTGGGTAGTAGGTAGTCGGTAGTACGGAGTTGAAGCTTTGTGCTGTTCAACGGCAAGAATTTTATACCCCTCCTTTTTTAACTTGTCTAAAAGCCTCCAAGTGGAGGCGCGCTTTTCCCACGGCACATTTTCTTCCGCCCCAAGGGCAACTTTTGTAAATGGCGGGCGAACCCTACTAAGCCTATCAAGGGGCGTTGGTGTAATTCCGCACAAATATAGTTTTTGAACACCGACAGCATCAGACGTTCGGAAAATTGAGGCTACATTGTGCAAACTTCGTATGTTATCCAATACAACTATCATTATTAAAGTTTAAAAGAAAAAATGGAAAGTATAAAGTATTAAAAAACGAAACAATAGACCGCCAACTAGGTGTAAAAACTAAAAATAAAAAACCGCCCTCCTCCGTAGGCAGTAAAAAGTGAGGTAGGGGGAGCCGAAGCTCCCCCTTACTCTAAAGAACAAACCTAGGAGGCCCTTCCTTGTGCACCCAACCCAGAGGCACACCCTCCTGCATAGTGTGCACTCTCTTCGCACTCTATGGCGTGCTGTAAAACTCCCTTGAGTCTTACGGTGTCACTCCATACATTGGAGTTGATTACTGCATCACCGTTCGCGTGAACAACCCTTTCGTTCTTGGGAGCGATCCAGATAAGATCGCCCGATACGAGACGCGACACCCCTATGGAGGAGCGTTGTAAAATCGCAAAAATTGAGAGTAACCTGCATCGCAGATAAACCGCAACACTTGTTTCTCCCATCTCAATTAACGGGGGCTTCCCGTTTCTCATATTGCCAGCCACATCGACTGCCATATTGAGCGTTCTTACAACCTCAAGCGCCCCCCTTACCTTATCCTGCTTACCTCTCCCACCATCATCTTGGGTCGAAAAAAGCAAGTTCGAGAGATCCACATGCCCTGAAGACAGAATACCTATTATATCCCGCTGCGCAGAGATAGGCGCCTCTCTTATAAGAGAATTCCCCGGGGAATTCTCATCGCCTAATATTTCGAGTGGCACAACACTCTCCTATCTAAAAACGCAACAACTCTTTTAGTCGTTACTTTGATTGTGCCTGTCGCATAGCGACAGAATTAAAATATAGCCCATCCCCGATATTTTGTCAAAAAACCCTAGAGTATATCGCCCCCACCCGATAATGTCACAGTACATCCATTTAAAAATAGATATTTCTGAGACATTTTCTGCTTAATTATGACACTTGTGTGAAACTCAATTACCGACCGTAATTTCGCCTTTCATTTTTTCAAATGTTTTATCTCCAATCCCCCTTACGCTCTTGATGTCTTCAATTTTTAGGAACGGCCCTCTTACATTCCGATAATCAATGATTCGCCCTGCAATTACGGGCCCGACTCCTGTTATCCCCTGCAATTCTTCATTTTCTGCGGTATTGATATTTATTTTTCCTGGGATATCTGTCTCGGGCTCCGAGTCGGGCGCTTCTCCCCCCGACCTATCCACGGGCAGAGGCGGCGGGGGCAGCGCGACGTCTTGCCGCTCTTCCTCCTCGGGCTCTTCGGGGCATGGTCCGACACCCCCTACTATAATCTCCTCCCTTATCTTCAAAAATGTCTTCGGACCAATACCGCTTACATTTTGAATTTCTTCCACTGCGCAAAAAGGAGTGTTTCCTTGCCGATAATCAATAATCCGCCCCGCGATGGCGGGCCCCACGCCTGTAATTTGCTGGAGCTCTTCGTAGCCGGCCGTATTAATGTTGATTGGGCGGACGGACTTCAGGGTTTCCGGGGGTGGAGGAGATTTGTTCTCTCTTACTTTCTCCGTCGGTTGTTCCCCTGTGCCATCCCGTAAACTAACCTCTTCTTGAGCCACGCGCTCTTCCTCGCCCGATTCAAAAACCCTACCCGCCTCGAGAGGGGCGCCAGCGACGGCTCTCTCTCCCGTTTTAACGTTTACAATTTCGACAAGTCCTTCGCCCTCATCAAGGGGACCGGACAAGGCGTTTCTTGCTGCCTCTACAGCAACAGCAAAAAAAGAGTTGTCAGTCTCGCGCACTACCTTATCGCCTCCATTATCAATATCTATCAAAAAATAAACGCCGCCTACCAAAAGTATGACGGCGACAAAAGCAAAAACATATTTAATAAAACTACCCTCTTCTACTATTTTTACCAACTCTGGCTGGGGTTCTTTTGGGGCGAAGAAGTCTGCCATCGTCCGTGGATATAAGCATCAATATTTAACGCGGCCTTTACAGCATCTCCCGCCGAAACATTGTTTTGCTTATAGAGCACATCTGACGCATCTCCAGCTGCCCAAATGCCCTCTAATGATGATCTCTGTGTCCTGTGGTCAACAATAATCTCCCCAAGGTCGTTAAGCTCTACCAAGTCTTTCACAAAGTCGGTATTGGGTATCGCTCCAATTTCAATAAAAACCCCTCCGACGTCAAGCCTCTGCTCCTTTCCGTTGGCATCAGTATAGTTGAGCCCCGTAACAAACTTATCACCGAAAATCTCTGTCGTATTGGCGTTGAATATAATCTCCACCTTGGGGTTGGCGCGTATTTTATCCTGTGTCGCTTCATCCCCTTTTAATGTGTCCCTTCTGTGAAGAAGATAAATTTTCTCCGCATACGGGAAAAGATCAACTACCGCCTCTAGCCCCGCATTCCCGCCGCCTACAACTGCGACATCTTTTCCTTGGAACATCGGCGCGTCACATGTAGAGCAAAAAGCCACCCCCTTGCCGTCAAACTCATCCTCCCCCGGAACGCCAAGTCGTTTTCTGCGACTACCCGAGGCAACAAGAACTGTCCTTGCTTTAATCACCTTTCCTTCTTTTGTAGAAACGACAAATCCTCCATCTATCTTTTTGACCCCGACGACTAGATCGCCTTCAATAATTTCAACGTCTTCTTGCGCCTTGATATGCTCTTCTAACATCTGTCCTAACTCAATGCCCGACACAGACTTTGAGCCAATCCAATTTTGAATATCTGCGGAAACAACAGATTGACCACCAAATGTTTCAGTTATAATCGCAATTTTATTTTTTTTTCTAGCAGCATAAACTCCAGCAGCCACACCCGCCGGCCCACCGCCAATAATTAAAAATTCGTACATAAAAATTTTATAACAAACAAGCCCATTTAAACACAAAACCCCTCTTTAAGTAAAGAGAGGCTCTGTCTTGTGTCTGATTTAGAGGCTAGGAGCAGCCGGCGTCTCGTCGTCTCCAGCCGGTACATCCTGAGCTGGAGCTACATCTGGCGCAACTGGCACATCTGTAGCTGGAGCTACATCTGGCGCAACTGGCACATCTGTGGCTGGAGCTACATCTGGCGCAACTGGCACATCTGTGGCTGGAGCTACGTCTGGCGCAGCTGGCGCATCTGTAGCTGGAGCTACATCTGGCGCATCCCCTGGCTGACCTTGATCTTCCTG
>CAZMCG010000003.1:0-1342 GCA_964565105.1 uncultured Candidatus Saccharibacteria bacterium | reverse complement strand
CATCTGTAGCTGGAGCTACATCTGGCGCATCCCCTGGCTGACCTTGATCTTCCTGTTGAAGTATTTCTTCCATTTGAATTCCACATAGTGGGCAACTTCCCGGCCCATTGACAACTTTATTACATTGTTTACACCGGTATGTCATTTACCCACAGTTCTTAAACGACCTTTAGTAATTTTTCTAATTCCCGACAATCAAAGTATATAAAAATCAATTCATCTACTTTAACCGAAGAAACGTCCCTAATATTAGCACTTTATACTCAAAAGTCTACCCCCTTTTTCCGAATAACCTCCAAAGCGATAAGAGCGCGATTACACTACCTATCACAATGTTGCTCCATTGTAAGGTAAGCCCAAAGCCACCCACTAGCCACGGAGAGACAACAACCCACAACCCAAATACTAAATATAACCAATTCATAATTATCTTTTACTTTTTTCTGAATGACCTTTAAAATACTTCACCTGATATTACACCTACACTACCCAATATTCCGCAGGGTATCAAGGAAATAGCACGCATCGCGGAATATTTGGAAGATACAACTTCAGTTATCGTAACCGAAAAACTGCCTCAAAAGCTCTGGGTCGTTGTATTGTGGCCCTTCAGGAAGTATTCCCTTAATGACAACAACAATTGTGGAATTGTGGACATCCTCCACTATCTCGTCGCCTATAACCCTGCCTATTAGCTGTCCCTTTTCAACTTGTGAGCCGGACTCTATAGTTGGTGCATACTGACCAACGAACGAAAAGATTAATCCGTCCTTACCTTCGCCAGGTTCCATGCTAACAGCGCCTCTTAGATTAAATCCCGGACCACCTTCAGAAGCTTCGAAAATCCCGTCAAATGGAGCATAAATTTCCACATCTCTCGATAGGGCAAACCCCATCGCTTGGATTTCTAAATAATTGAACTCCGTGCCCTTGTCACAATATACTTGCTCAAACACCACGCAGCTACTAAATGCTTCACCTACTTTCTCTGTATCCGTGGCGTTGAAAGGAAGTGTCCCGAGTCCAAAAAAAAGAATAACTGCAAGGAGCACAAGTGCTAATGCGGAGAGTTTAATTGTTTTATCTTTGGGAAAACTCATGTGTTCATTTGTATATGTATTTATTTATATAATCATACACCCAACAAGCTATCAGGTAAACAGGCTAACGAGCTATCAAGCCTAATCACGGTCTTACTTCTCTCAAGAAGGGAGACATAACAGTCACATGGCCCTCTCTTGTGCCTCCTGGGTTTGTGCAAGTTATTATGTATGTTGTTGTCCTACTTTGTCCTTGTAGAGAAAGCTCTCTTGTACCTCTTGTACTCCTAGGAGGTACAGAA
>CAZMCG010000002.1:27496-41033 GCA_964565105.1 uncultured Candidatus Saccharibacteria bacterium | reverse complement strand
GAATAGACCCCAGACATCTCTTTGTTGATAAACCCCGCTTGAATAAGAAGCCTCGCATTTTTCGCCACCTCATCTTTAGGAAGCGTCTTTCTAGTTTTTATATAAAGCTCTCCCTGCCTCACAGCCTTGCTATGTCACGAATTGTTACAGCGACCATAATCAAGAGTAACATTGCAATACCAAGCGCGTTGGCTACAAGTTCAAACTTGCGAGAAAGTGGGCGTCCCGTTGCTTTCTCAATTAGCAAGAAAAGAAACTTGCCTCCATCTAACGCAGGAAATGGAATCATATTTATGATTACAAGATTTAAGGAGATAATCCCAAGAAACTGTATAAGCGAGGCGATCCCTAACTCTGAAGCTTGCCCCAAGATGTTAAAAATACCAACGGGTCCCGCAACCTCACCAGCGACTGTAAAGTCGCCCACAAAAACTCCAGCAATAATCCCGGCGAACGCTACTGTAATCCTAATCGTTATAGAAACAGCCGACTCAAAACCAAGTGCAATGCTTTGAAATATTCCACTCTTAGGAAAACCTGACTCAAACAACACGACACCAATTGCGCCCTCATTTTCCGGTGGATCAACTCGCGGAACTATTGTTTTATCATTTATGATTATTTCTTCACCGATATTTTGACCTATAAACGATGTAAATTCCTCTGCAGTTGAAAATCCATAAATAAGCTCACCTACATTGAGTCCCGCTTGTTCGGCGGGGCTTCCAGGCATAACTTTTTCTATATGAAGCCCGGCTGGCATTCCCATTGAAAAAACAATAGAAAAAGCAACCCAGCCAATCAAAAAATTCATAAATACCCCCGCAACAATTATAATCATCCGCTTCCATATCGGTTGACTTGCGAAGCCTCGCTCCGGCTCATCCTTGTCACTATCCTCACTCCCACCCTCACCATGAATTTTAACAAACCCCCCAAAAGGCAAAAGATTTAGGCTATATATTGTTTCTCCCCTTTTTCTTGAAAAAATTCTAGGTGGGAAACCCACGCCAAACTCATCTACCCTTAACTTAAAGGCTTTTGCCGCGAAAAAGTGACCAAGCTCATGTCCGACTATTAAAATTACGAGAAATCCTATCCCGATGAGTATAAGTGACATTATTTATTCTCTAATTTCTTTTAATTTATCTTCTACCTGCTTATCTACTGCGCCATTAAAATTGTCTACAATTTTTTGGAGGTTTTCTTTGCCGCGAAATTTATCATCGTTGTCTGGTTCTTGGTTTACTTTTCTATGAACCTCTTCGCGAAGCGTTCGCATCTTGATGCGGATTTTCTCAGCTGTAGTTTTTACAATTCGAGAAAGTTCATCGCGTCTTTCGTTGGTAAGATCAGGTAATGTAATACGAACCACATTCCCTTGGACCGCAACTGAGAGTCCAAGATTTGCCTCCTCTATTGCTTTTGCAACTTGTGCCCCTGATTCCACATCCCACGGAGTTACAATTAAGCTTCTAGGGTGTTCAATCCCTATAGACCCTAATTGCTTTATGGTTAATGATTGCTCTACATATTCAGCTTTAATATCCTCAATCAATTTTGGCGTCGGACGATTCGTGCGAATTGTTGAAAACTCGTCTTTCAACTCTTGTATCAATCCATCAAATTTTTTCTTTAATTCATCTAAATATTCCATAAAGCAGATTCTAGTTGTAATCGTTTATTTGTCGTAAATTGCGACATAAGCGCAAGGCGCATATTTATAGACTTTAGTAAATCATAGTTTTTCATCGGTTCTTTAGCAAGCTCGGCAACTAGATTTATAAAAAACTTATCCAACTCTTCTGGACTGTTTACCAAGCGAGTAATTATTTCTTGTTTATTTTTTCTTTTTGCAAGTAGCTCCACTACTTCCTTATATGATCCTTGTGAATTCTTATCTGTTACAAACTCAATTGCCCTACCTGGTCTACCGAAAGAAAGTTTTGCAAACTTTTCCGCATCAGATTTTTTTATTCCGTAGCCGTTTTCTAAAATTTTTACAATCTCTTTTTCCCTGAAACGCGGAAAATATATTTTTTGGAGTCTTGAGTTGAGGGTATCTAAGAGAACCTCGGGGTTGTTTGTAATTAATATTATTAAGCTTGACTTTGGTGGCTCTTCTGAAATTTTCAAAATTGCGTTCTGTGCTTGTGGCGTAAGTGCTTCAGAGTTATCTATTATTATAACACGCTTCATAGAAAAAACGGGCACTTTAAACAAAAAACGCTTTAAATCATGTATCGTATCTATCCCAATTGTTCCTTTTTCATTAGGTTTTATAATAAAAGTTTCGGCAAGAGCGGTATCTTTGGCCGTAAAACTTCCCTTCTCCAAAAAACTCGCGAGTGAAAGCGCAAACGAGTACTTACCAACCTGTGGTTCCCCAAAAAAAATGTAACCATGAGAAAGATTTCCTGATTTTACAAGTTTTTTAAATATATTCTCAAGGTTTTTGTAGCCGATTAACATGTCTGATTAGTTTCTAGTTTCTAGTTGTTAGTAAATCCTTGGAGTATTCAGATGCACCCACTCGTTCATGCCTTGTAGATCCGGACAGCCGTCGACAAAAGCCTATGGCGTCGGACGATGTATTTGTTCCGACTTTGTCGAAGACTCTCGATAAGATCAGGATAGTTTGGATCGCATCTTTATTTGTAGCATTCGGATGTATTTATAGTTTTGGATCGCATATTTATTTTTTTTGCAGGAGCGTTCGCTTATAAATATCTAGGTGCTCAAGAATAATGCCCGATCCTTTTGCGACACACAAAATCGGCTCCTCAGCCACATAAGACGGAACACCTAATAATCGCTTAAAAAACTCGTCTATGTTTCGTAAACCTGCCGTGCCTCCAGATAAGATTATTCCTTTCTCCATAACATCTGCGACGAGCTCTGGTGGGGTTTCATTAAACACGCCCCGAACTGCAGTTATAATATCCATAAGAAGTGGGTTTATCGCATCAGAAATCTCACTTGCGCTTATTGTAAGATCTTTTGGAAGACCAGATATCAGGTCGCGTCCGCGAATCTGAAATTCGCTTTTTTCCTTTACGGGTATCGCAGAGCCAATAGCGATTTTTGCAGCCTCTGCGGTTTGTTCTCCAATGGATACAGAATGTTTTTTCTTAACATAATCAATAATTGCACTGTCAAACTTATTTCCCGCAACACGAACACTTGCCCACCTTACAATTCCACCCAAAGAAATAACCGCCACCTCCGCGGTTCCGCCTCCAATATTTACAATCATATTTCCAGATGAAGAATTTATTGTGATACCCGCCCCCAACGCTGCTAGTAGGGGTTCGCGCACTATGTACGCATTCTTAGCGCCCGCTTCTACTGCTGTGTTTACAACAGCCCGCTTCTCAGTTGGGGTTATACCCGCAGGAACAGAGATAACAACATCTATTTTTATCATATTCCATCTACCAGTAGCCTTGCTAATGAAGTATTTCAACATAGCACGCGTGATATAATAATCAGCGACAACGCCGTCTTTTAACGGTCTATATGCAACTATGTCCCCAGGGGTCCTGCCAATCATATCTTTTGCCTCACGCCCAACGGCAAGTACCGTGTTCTCGGGAACCGAAAGCGCCACAATAGTAGGTTCATTTATAATAAAACCCTTTCCCGGAACATATACAACTGTATTCGTGGTTCCTAAATCTATTCCAATTCTTTTTACAAACATATTAAGCGTGAATTAGGAATAAAGAATTAAGAATTATGGGTGTGGTTTTATTTGCCGCCTCCATATTCTCTGTTATTGTTCCTTGATTCATAATTCATAATTCTAACTTTAAACTACTCTCTTTATACTCGCTCCTAACTTTTTCAACCGTTCTTCTAATTTTTCGTAGCCACGATCTATTTCTTCCACCCTCTCTATAGTCGATTGCCCACGTGCTACAAGCGCCGCTACAACATGCGCTATGCCCGCGCGAAGGTCCTGTACCTGCACCCTCTGCCCACTCAGGGGGGTCGGTCCTAAAATAAGCGCGCTATGGTAATAATTACTACCACTAAAGCGACAAGGCAACTCGCCCAAGCACTTCTTAAATAACTTAATATCTGCACCCATTATATTCAAGTCCTCAATATACTCAAATCTACCCTCGTATACTGTTTCGTGCACTATAGACGCCCCGCTTGCTTGTGTGAGTAATACTGTAAATGGCTGTTGCCAATCGGTCATAAACCCATAATGCGTATCTGTTTCAAGCTCAATGCCTTTTAGGTCACCTGCTTTAAAAAACCTTATTCCATTCTCTGTAACCTCATAATCGCCCCCCACCTTGCGAATGGCATTTAAAAATGTAATTAAGTGATCCTGTTTTGCATCCTCTATTAATATATCACCGTTGGTCGCAACAGCAAGAACCGCAAATGAAACCGCTTCATT
The DNA here is from genome assembly GCA_964565105.1 of uncultured Candidatus Saccharibacteria bacterium. GTDB lineage: Bacteria > Patescibacteriota > Minisyncoccia > UBA6257 > Colwellbacteraceae > CAZMCG01. The sequence goes on along the minus strand of CAZMCG010000002.1, from coordinate 36,619 downwards.
TCTATCCGGCAAAACTTTATGCTTTACACCCCTTAATTTTTTCACGCCGTCTATATATATACGACGATCAACTCCAAGCTCTATTATCGCCCCCATCTTTTGTAGCATTTTTATTAAATCTATAATTTCAGGTTCAATCGCAGCGTTTTTTATTACTGTTCTTCCATTTGCAAGAGAGGCTGCTAATATAGTGTTTTCAGTTGCCATTACACTAGGATATGGAAAAGTTATTTTTGCTCCATGAAGTCCATTTTTTGTCGATGCAAAATAATGAGTATCACTTACAGTTATTTCCGCGCCCATCGCACGCAATGTATCTAGGTGTATATCTACTGGTCTTGGGCCAATCTTATCCCCACCCACAAGAGGAACTTGGACTTCTTTTGACCTTGCAAGTAATGCTCCTAGTGCTAATATCGGGAGTCTATTTCTCCTGGATAACTCTAAGACTTCAGTACTTTTAATTTCAGGTGTTTCTATTTTTAATGAACTTCCATCTTGTTCTATCTTACTTCCTATCTTTTGGCACAACTCAGATGTAATATCTATCTCCCCTATCGCCGGGCAGTTTTCTAGTATGCATGGCTCTTCTGTTAAAAGAGTAGCAATCATCATTTTATTCGCCGCGTTCTTCGCGCCAGCTAATTTTACTTTGCCGGTTAATTTTCTACCACCGTCTATAATGAATTTCACATTGGCATTATATGAAATAACAACCCCTAAAACCAGTGGGGCATTTTCTTTTTTCTTTATCACATCCAATCAACCAGTAAAATATGATATGAGCAAAAGTAAACGCTCCGTATATAACGGAGCGTTTACTTTTACTTTTGCTAGGTTTATACCTTTGCAATAACTCGAGTGACTGCTAGGACGCCCCCTCACCTGGTGATGGAGGTTGTGTCTTTTTGCCACCACCCTTTCCACCTCCTTTCTTTTTCTTTGCTATAACAACTAGCAGCCCTACAGCCGCTACTACTACTACTACAGTAATTAATTGAATAGGATCCATAATTCTTTAACATTAAGTGTTAGACGACCTTTCTTAAATAATATACCTGTTATTAATAATAGCAAATTTTAAATAGTTGTCCTGTGGATATAATTCATCTACTTAATTTACAAAATTACAACTAGTAATAATTTATTTCAAACAATCTAATGTGGTTGGGTTATCGGGTCTTACAGCCCCTTGTCTCCCCCGTGAGCTTTTACAACAGCCTTATTGTGTTCTTTAATTATTATTTCCTTAACGTGATACGGATATGGAACATGGCGTATAACAAACTCTCTTGCCTCTCCTGCAGTCTGCACATGAATATCACCAAAATGAAGCATAGTTGGTAAAAACCCTTTTATTTCAAGTGTTACATCCTGAATTTTATCTAACCTAAATTCCGAAACATCACGATTGAAAAGTCCATGCTGTTCTACATCGATAACTCTACTATCAGTTATAAACCAAGCATCTAGGTAATAGTTTGTCCAAATAATTGAAAACGAAAACCAAAGAATAAGGAACCAAAGTGCACTTATAAACACAAAAAGTGCACTACCGTCATCACCTAGAGAAACACCTGTGATATCCAATCCTATAAATAAAAGCCATGGAATAAAAAACAATATAAGTAGGCCGATGCTCTCTGTAAGGAGTACATACCAGTGGCGTCGGATTTCGTGTATAACGTGCTCTTCTTTGTTTAGTAAAATCATATTACTGAATATGTAACTGCTGATACAAACATTATAAGAAGCAAGATAGATGAAATTAATATATAAAGACGTATCATTTCCCCCCCCCTCTTTGTTCGCATACTATATTCTCTCCAATGATATGCAAGCGCAGCGCTTATAATAATAAACGCAACCAGAATCACAGCAAAAAGACCCCACACAATGGATGGTGTCATAAAATCCAATAAGAACTCAATAAATCCCATATTCATAATTATATCACGTGAGCGAGTAGAAAGTGAAAGCTTCTGTTTTCATTTTCGTCGAGCGAACTTGATACAAGCGACAACGCCATATCACGTAAGAGAGAAGAAAATGGAAATTTTATTTACATTTTTGCAAAACGACTATGATATAAGTAAATGATAAGTCGCCTCCGAAGAGGAGTTTTCTCCTCCTTTCCTTCGGTTACGGCGTGCTGTCGTTGTCGAGTTATTTATCATTGATGTCCCTGAGTCAACTCCTCCTACCCTTGGGTGATTGATGTATTTTACAAGATAGCATCGAGTTACTATTTGTTCAATTTTGAAAACTGAAGTACCCCACCCCGAGATTTTATAAAAACCCAATAATTACTACAATCACTCATTCTAATATTCTCAAGAATCTGAGAATGAGTATAAGTAATTGATGTGAGTTAGCCTCCGTGTTTCACCGCCAAAACATCTCCGTTAGCAACTACATAATCTTTTCCTTCTATCCGCACTAATCCCCTACCCTTCGCCTCCTGCCAACAGTTCGACTGCTCCCTGCCTACCTGCGGTGAGTTTGTCGAATCCACCGAAGGACCCCCTACCTCAATCAACTTTTCCCAATTAATAACTTCTGCGCGAATAAAATTCTTTTCAAAGTCTGTGTGGACAACACCCGCAGCATCCCTTGCCGTTGTCCCTAAACGAATAGCCCACGCACGAACTTCTTTTCCTCCGGTTATGGTGAAAAAGGTTATAAGCCCCAATATTTCATATGTTTTCTTAATAAGTTCGTCCATTGAATCGACTTCGGAAAGGTCGCTTATGACATAATCGCCGCCGAGTTCCTCAATCTTACCCACAAGCTCTTGACTGACCTCGCCACTTTTACCATTTAGGACGAACAAATGCGGCTTTGCCGTAAGTAAAAACAACCCTTTCACCGCGTCCTCACCCAGAACCTCACTCGAAAGAGTTGAGGCGAGTTTTTTATCGGCGAGCGCACTGTAAACTTTCTCAACAAGCTCAACTACCTGCAAAGCTTTTTTGTCGCCTGTTTTTGAGTCTTTCTTTAGCTGTTCCAGTTTTTTTTTGACAGTTTCCAAATCTTTCAAAATCAGTTCTCCGTGAAGCGTCTCTATATCACGCGCGGGATCCACACTCCCCTCAATATGCACCGCGTCATCTGACTCAAAAACACGGACAAGATGGACAACCGCGTCCACTTCACGAATTTTCGCAAGAAATTGGTTACCAAGTCCTTCGCCTTTGTGCGCGCCTTTTACAAGTCCGGCAATATCAAAAAATTCAACGACGGCCGGAACGACTTTCTCTGGTTTTATTAGTTCGGCAATCCTACCAAGGCGTTCATCTGGCACCGGCACGACTCCGACATTCGGGTCCACTGTAGCGAATGGATAGTTCGCGATAACAACATCCTGACTTGTTAAAATTTTAAAAAGCGTTGACTTGCCAACATTCGGGAGCCCCACTATACCAACGGATAATTTCATATCATGAGATAAACTGCCTGCCCCTTACTTTCCTGTGGTAGTTAATCGCGAAACGATGCGCCTCGTCGCGAAGCTGGATGAGCGATATCTCTGTAACACCTTTCGGGATTCGCCCCACAAATTCATTATTCCTCCGAGTCGGCCCTTTTGCAATACCGACCACGGGAATCCTCATTCCCGCTTCAGCAAGCACTTCTTTTGCGGCATTCACCTGTCCCTTGCCGCCGTCAACCATAATTATGTCCGGATACTGCCACTCCTCGTGACCAAGTCGCCGCTCTATCACCTCCCTTAGCATGCCGACATCATCCGACTGCTTAATCTTGCGAATTTTGAAAAGACGGTACTTATCGCGCGCCGGCTTGCCGTCTATAAAAACCGCCATTGACCCAACAGAGGACGTTCCTGAAATATTTGAAATGTCATACCCCTCAATGCGCTCTCCTTTCTCGTCCCCCGCTATCTCGTCTCTCGTTATAAACGCAATGTCTTTTATATGCTGGAGCGCGAATATCTGTTTCCTTAGACGGGCGGCTCTCTCAAACTGGAGCTTTTTTGCCGCTTCCTTCATATCGCGCGTGAGCGATCGGATTATCTTAACCTTCTTGCCTTCAAAGAATAACTTAATGTGTCGAATATTTTTCTTGTATTCGGTCTTTGATATTTCTCCAACACAGGTACCGGGACAAAGGCTGATTTGATAATCAAGGCAGGCACGAGTTTCTTTGCCGATTCTTTTGGCATTATGCGTGCTATACGGGAAAATCTTACGAACTATTTTAAGCGCCGCACGAATGTTCGTTGCTGATGTGAAGGGGCCAAAAAAAACAACGGACTTTTTCCCACTACCCCCTACGTCCTTACCGCGAACCAAAAGCACCCGCGGAAACTCTTCGTCCGTTATCTCGACATATAAAAAACTCTTATCGTCTTTTTCTTTTATATTGAATTTTGGCGCAAGAGCTCTGATTAACTCAGCCTCCAAAATAAGTGCTTCAATCACTGTGTCGGTTTTTTGAAAATCAACGGCTTTTACCCGACTCAAGAGTTCCTTGAATTTAGGGTCCTCGGATCTGCTAAAATAACTCGAAACACGCCGTTTAATATTCCCGGCTTTACCAATATATAAAACTTTCCCGCGCGTACCCTTAAAGATGTAAACGCCAGGAGATTCCGGCAAATTTTTAGTCAAATTCCGCATATCGCCTCTGCATAGTATGTAAATTATGCATAACAAACAAACCTCCGCCAAAGGCGGATCTCCAGCCAGAGGCGGACAGGCAGCCTCCGGCGGAAAAAACTCCCGCACTCATTCTAATATTCTTGAGAATTTTAGAATGAGTGGTTGGACTGAAAAAAATCACAAAATAAAACATTCCAACATTCTCCCACCTTCGCTAAAGCTACGGACGGGCAAGTAAGAATGTTGGAATGTTTTTACGAGGTTGTATGCCAATTTCAGGGTTGGTTTCTCTATTACCTAACTCCCTCCGGAGGCGAGTAGGCGCGCGAATTAGGTAATAGAAAGTTGATGTCGGGTATGCTACTTAATTAAATCCCACCAGGGGTGGGCAGGCAACAACAAAGAATTTCAGTGAGAATTATTTTTTGAAATAAAAAGTTTATTCCGTTGCCCGTCAGCACGCAACTATCTTAGCGGCTTTTTTCTTATTTGAGCTGTGAGATACGAGATCACCAGCTATGCCCTTTGCCGTCCATTTCTTGAACCGGTTCTTTCTTGGTATCATCGTCACGAAAGTGCCGTTATCTGACTTTACTTTGGCGTGTTTTTTGCCTTCGTAGATTTTAAATCCAAGGCTTTTTGCTGCCCTGCGGAAATGCGCGTAAGAACAATCCGCGAAGCTAGGCATAGGCGAGCGAGAACCTACCTCGGTCGCTCAGAGCCCTACTAGTTGTTGAAATAAGCCCTATTTTCTTTGCTAAAGCGATTGATGGTAAGTAGGCAGGCATATACGGCAAGAACTTTCTAGGAACTTCAAAGTAAGTAAGCGCTGCGTCGTTAATCATTTCTATAAGCTCCGGGAATGTTTCCCCTTCAGTAGATATATTTTCCAGGCTTTTTATTTCAGCGCAAAAACCACCCTCCTCCGCAAAGCTGACGGTAACAGTAATCACCTGGGGCAACTTAGATGCAAGTTTACGAATCTCCTCAATATCCTTTTTTGTAAGTTTCTTAGCGCTCATTAACTGTAGAATAACAAATTATACAAACGTCCCGCAAGGCTCTATGGAAAGATGACCATCAATCATTTCTTCGATTTTTTGTAAACGATAAAATGAGGCAAATTATCTAATCCTATATAGTTAAACATCCAGTAGTTTGCCCTTCTCGCATGCTCTGGGAGTTGATATTTCTTCAGATTCTTTTTCGGCACGAATGGGTAAAACCTAATCTCTTTTTGAAGCCATAAACGTACCCAAATTATGCCCATTTGATAGAGTTGTGACAATAGGAAAGAGCCCCTCGGCTAAAACAAAAACACCCTAAGGTGTTTTTGTTCGCCCCATCAGCAAAGCTGATTTATGGGGCTGTTTTCTTCTCCTAACCTAGTAACCTTGGTCTTGTCGTTTTTGCCTGTGGCAATCGCGACAGAGAAGCTGGTTAAGACGTTCCGAGTCGGGCTCAAACGGTAGCTCCGTGATAGCGCCGCTGCACTTGCCACACTTCCAGTCACCCTGGTGCATCTTCCGCTCAAAACCTCCTCCTTGTTCGTTATCTGCCATTTCGCTTTATGTTTATAATGACCTTTTGTTCGAGCAAAATGGCGTCGTTAGAACTCCAATCTCACTGCGATACCCCCATAATAGTTTGCACACAACACCAATGTCAACGGAACTTAGTGCAAAACTTTTTTTAAATACTTATCACTCCGTGCGCCCATTACCTAATTCCCACCAGAGGTGGGCAGGCGCGCGAATTAGGTAATGGGCAAGTTGGTGCCTACCAGACTCCCATGACGCAACGCGCAACGGGCAAGTCAAACGCAGGGATAAAACCCAGCGCCTATATACTCCAATGCCTATATTATTTTAAAACTTTACGAAGATATTCCGCGGTGTGGCTATCTTTGCGCGCCGCGACATCTTCGGGCGTACCCTTAACAACAACCCTACCCCCCTTACTCCCCCCCTCCGGCCCTAAGTCAATTACCCAGTCAGCGGACTTTATAACATCTAAGTTGTGCTCGATTACAATAACTGTATTTCCCCTGTCAACCAATCTCTGCAAAACCGCAAGGAGTTTTTTCACGTCTTCGTAGTGGAGCCCCACGGTCGGCTCGTCTAAAAGATACAGAGTCCTTCGCGTATCTCGCTTGCCGAGTTCTTTCGCGAGCTTGACGCGCTGTGCCTCGCCACCGGAAAGCGTCGTCGCCGACTGGCCAAGTTTTAAATACCCGAGGCCAACCTCGTCTAAAACTTTCAAGCGGTCATACAACCATGGAATATCATCAAAAAACTTCACTGCCTCCTCAACGGTCATTTTGAGAACCTCATAAATGTTCTTTCTGTGATACTCAACCTCAAGAGTTTCTTTGTTAAACCTCTTGCCCTTACAAGCATCACAAACAATCCAAACTGTCGGCAAAAAATGCATTTCTATTGCTATCTGCCCGTGCCCCTCACAGTTATCACAGCGGCCGCCCCTGACATTAAAACTAAATCTCCCCGGCTTCCAGCCGCGCACTCTTGCCTCCGGAGTGCTTGTGAAAAGTTCGCGGATATGCGTCCACGCGCCGATATAGGTCGCTGGGTTTGAGCGCGGAGTCCTGCCAATGGACGACTGATCAACGTTTACAACACGATTAATGTACTCAAGCCCTAAAATGGCTTTGTGAGCTCCTGGCTTGTATTCCGCCCTATTTAACTTGTTGGCCAAAGTCTTGTATATAACATCATAAACAAGCGTGCTCTTGCCGGAACCAGATACGCCTGTTACGACATTAAACTTGCGAAGCGGTATATCAACGTTCAATCCCCGCAGATTGTTCTGTTTGGCGCCCCTTATTTTCAAAAAGTCGCCCGGATTTTTCACTTTTCTACGATTTTCCGGAATCTTAATTTCGGCATCGCCCCTCAAGTAGTCAAGCGTCAGGGACTTTTGCTTCTTGTCTTTTAAAATTTCAGGAATATCACCTTGTGCTACAATCTGGCCGCCATGGATGCCCGCCGCAGGACCGATGTCAACCAAGTGATCGCTCGCGCGAATTGATTCCTCATCATGTTCAACAATAATTATCGTGTTGCCCAAATCCCTCAAGTCATGCAGGGTTTTTATGAGCTTCTCATTGTCTCTTTGGTGAAGACCGATAGTCGGCTCGTCCAAAATATACAAAGCGCCCACTAATCGCGAGCCAATCTGCGAGGCCAAGCGGATGCGCTGTGACTCGCCTCCAGACAAGGTTCCTGCCCTTCGTGAAAGGGTGAGGTAGTCAAGCCCGACATCGTTCATAAACTGAAGCCGGCTAGATATCTCGCGAAGAGGGGCCTCCGCAATCTCGCGCTGTTGAGCTTTTAGTTTTTTGCCTATTGTCGCGAAGTACACGACAGCTTCAGCTATTGGTAAATCAACAACCTCGCTTATGTTTTTATCCGCTAATAAAACATTCAGCGCCTCGGGGCGAAGCCGCTTACCGTGGCACTCCTCGCAAACTTTTTCAGACCAGGCGCTCACCGTTCCCAAGCCGTGGCATTCCTCGCACGCGCCATAAGGGCTGTTAAACGAGAATAACCGCGGTTCAATTTCCGGAAATGAGAAGTTGTCCTTGGGACAAGAAAATTTAGCTGAAAAACTAATCTCCTTTTCTTTATCTCTTACCTTTTTGTCCCTTATCTTCTTCGTATATGTTCCGCTAATCGTCGGCGAAAAAAGAACGACCATGGTTTCATCCCCATGTCTTAAGGCCGACTCAACTGCCTCTGATAAGCGCAAACGATTGTCTTTATCTTTGAAGTCGGCGGCTGTTTCAATTTTGTCTAAAACAAGTTCGATTGTATGGCGCTTGTATCGGGCCATATCAATCCTGTCACGCAGAGAACGAAAGTCCCCATCAACACGCGCTTCCGTAAACCCGCTGCCGAGCAGGTCGTACAACAATTGATAATACTCACCCTTTCTACCGCGAACGACGGGTGCCATTATTACCATCTCCTTTACATCTTTATCTTTTTTTATTTGCGCGATAATCGCGTCAACTATCTGGCTTGAGCTCATCCGCTTTATCTGGTCCAGGCAAACAGGGCAATACGGGACGCCGGCGCGCGAGAATAAAACCCGCAAGTAATCATAAATCTCCGTAATCGTTGCAACTGTAGAGCGCGGGTTGCTCGAGTGCGCTTTTTGATCAATTGAAATCGCGGGGGAAAGCCCCTCAATTTCATCAACATCCGGCTTATTGAGCCGTCCTAAAAACTGTCTCGCGTAAGCTGATAACGACTCAATATATCGCCTCTGCCCTTCGGCGAAAATAGTATCAAACGCTAAACTTGACTTACCCGAACCCGAAAGCCCCGTGAAAACAATCATCTTGTTTCGTGGGATCTCTAAGTTTATATTTTTGAGGTTGTGTTCGCGCGCACCGCGAATTGTAATCTTGTCTTTCATTTTTCTTTAAGTTGCCTGCCACGAGGTGGCGAAGCCGCTTTTCGTGGCCTGCCACGAGGTG
>CAZMCG010000002.1:25904-27396 GCA_964565105.1 uncultured Candidatus Saccharibacteria bacterium | reverse complement strand
CGAAGCCGCTTTTCGTGGCCTGCCACGAGGTGGCGAAGCCGCTTTTCGTGGCCTGCCACGCACCGTACTCTGCTCTGGTGCGGGGTGCTCCCTGGTCCCCTTTATTATTATTTTATCTGCCATAAGTATCTAAATCTTTGATTTAGTTATAGTTTTGAGCACCGAGAATAGAGAGCGCTGAGTGCTCGGTAAGTTCGTATAGCTATTCGCTTTACTCATAATACTCACTTACTTTCTCCTCGACCTTACATCCTCGATCTTTTTTTCTTCTTCCCTCTGGATTTAAGAAGCATAATTTCATCCCTCAAAATAGATGCCAGCTCAAACTCAAGTTTACCCGCGGCTTCTTTCATTTCGTGCTCTTTTGTTTTAATCATTCTATCAAGTTCCTTTTTTGATCTTGGTAGAGGTCGCGTTTCAAGCGCCAAGATGTCTTCAACGGGCACGATGTCCGTAATTTCACGGACAATCGTCTTTGGCTTGATGTTGTTCTTTTTGTTATAGGCGAGCTGAAGCGCGCGGCGCCTATTGGTCTCACCTACAGCGCGCTCTATGGAGCCCGTTATATTATCCGCGTACATCAAGACTTCTCCTTTAACATTTCGCGCGGCGCGACCAATAGTTTGTATAAGTGATGTCTCGCTTCGGAGAAATCCCTCCTTGTCGGCGTCAAGAATGGCAACAAGCGTTACCTCCGGTAAGTCCAGTCCCTCACGCAAAAGATTTACTCCGACCAAGACATCAAAGTCCCCTCTTCGTAGAGCTGTTAAAATCTTAACACGCTCTAAAGTCTTTACGTCGCTGTGGAGGTAAGCAACCTTAAGTTTATCTTTATTTTGCTTACCTCCACCCTGAGCCTGTCGAAGGGTGCCCTCCGTAGTTCGACTGCGCTCAGAGTTCAACTGAGACTCACTCGAAGTCCCACTCCGAATCTCGCGATCGTGCAAATACTCACTTAGATCCTCCGCCATCCGTTTTGTAAGAGTCGTTATCAAAACTCTCTCATTCGCCTTAACTCGCTTTTCAACCTCCGGAATTAAGTCGTCAACCTGTTCGCGAGCCGGACGAATAATAATCTTAGGATCAACGAGCCCAGTCGGGCGGATAACCTGCTCTACAATTTGTCCGCCTCGCCTCAACTTGCCGTCGCGAGTCGAGGTGGGTCTGCTTTTCTTTTTTTCATATACAGCGGGTGTCGCAGATGTGTAAATGACTTGCTTCGCGCGCTTTTCAAATTCCTCAAATTTGAGAGGGCGATTGTCAATGGCTGACGGCAAACGAAATCCATATTCAATAAGTGTCTTCTTCCTTGCGGCGTCAGCGTGGTACATGCCGTTTAGTTGTGGAACAGTAGCGTGTGATTCGTCTATCACAACCAAAAAATCCGCCTGCCCTGCCTGCCCCGAGCCGTGTCGAGGGGAGCTTGTCGAATGGGCCTGCCCTGCCTGCCCCGAGCCGTGTCGAGGGGAGCTTGTCGAATGGGCCTGCCCTG
>CAZMCG010000002.1:18985-25804 GCA_964565105.1 uncultured Candidatus Saccharibacteria bacterium | reverse complement strand
TGCCCTGCCTGCCCCGAGCCGTGTCGAGGGGAGCTTGTCGAATGGGCCTGCCCTGAGCTTGTCGAATGGGGAAAATACTCAAGTAGAGTCGCGGGAGGCTCGCCTGCCTCGCGGCCCGATAGGTGGCGGGAATAGTTTTCTATGCCATTGCAATATCCAACCTCGCGAATCATCGCAATATCCGCCTTTGTTCTTCGCTCAAGGCGCTCGGCCTCAAGATATTTTTTCTCTTTCTCAAACTTTTTCAGCTGTTCTTTAAGCTCTTTTTTAATTTTTATAAGCGCTTCATCCCTGTCAGGCCCCAAAGTCAAAAAATGACGCGCCGGCGAAACAAACATACTTTGCACGGACGGAGTTTTACCTTTTTGAAATCCCTTTACCGGATCTATGACATATATTTTGTGTATTTTGTCGTTCTCAATAACAAAATTATAGATAGTCTCCTCGTACGGGGGCATAATCTCCCAATTATCTCCCCTTAAGCGAAAAGTCCCGCGCTTCAGGTCAGAATTCGTGCGCTTGAACTGCATCTCTATTAAAGTACGCATCAATTTCTGCCGGTCCAGCTTATCACCCACGCTAAACTCCAAGATGTGCGCCTTATAAGCCTCGGGCGCGCCTAATCCGTATATACAGGACACGGACGCCACAACTATCACATCCTCACGCGTGAGAAGCGCAGAGGTCGCCGCGTGGCGAAGTTTGTCTATCTCATCGTTTATGAGCGCCTCTTTATCTATGTAGGTGTCGGTCGTCGGCATATACGCCTCCGGCTGGTAGTAATCGTAGTATGAAACAAAATAATGCACGGAATTATCGGGAAAAAGTTCCCGGAACTCATTGCAAAGCTGCGCGGCAAGCGTCTTGTTATGCGCGATTACAAGCGTAGGTTTCTGAACCTTCTCTATAACATTGGCAATCGTAAATGTTTTACCCGATCCTGTAACACCCAAAAGAGTCTGGTGTTTATATCCTTTATTTAAGCCACTCACCAGTTTACGAATCGCGCTTGGCTGATCGCCGTTTGGTGTAAATTTAGATTTTAGTTTAAATTTGTTATTTGTCATTCGTCATTTCTTGTGCACACGCACAAAGTCCCCTCTTCTTGTTCATATAGGGGAGTATAAGAGCAGTTTACTTTTAAAAGACTTCTAAAACAAGAAGGCCCCGACAACACGGAACCTTCTCCGTTGTTATCGGGGCTTTAATCACCAGGGGGTGAACCTAGGTGGGTCCCCTGAAGAACTCCCTGACCTTCCCGCCGGCGTCCGGTGAGCCGGTATCCCAGAATTCCTCAAGGGCGTCGCTGATTCCGTCGAGATAGAGCAAGGATTCATCCCTGTTCTCAATCTCAGGGAGCCTGCGCCTCAAAAACTCCCATGCCTCGAGGGCTTTTTCAGCACTACCAAGTGTCTGCGACTGTTGTTTATACCAAAGCACACTAGCATCAGCAACCAGCTGATCCAGTAGCTCTTGAACATAATCCAGCTCCAAGGGATCAAACTTATTGCCAAGCGCAACGTCTGTAAGCGCACGACCGACAATCCCTTTTGCTTGAGTTACCTGCAATGCCAGTCCGCTATGATATATCCTCGGCTCCATTGATGCTGTTTCCATATCTCCACCTCCAGTGGATCGTCCTATAATGTAAAGGGGCAACCTACTCCTCACTCTCAGTTTACTTTTAAATGCCTTCTAAAGCAACTATCAACTAACCACTAAAAACTAGAAACTAGCATCTAAACCGCTTCCCTAAACTCTCTCACAATTGCTTCCGGCAGGGGCTCGCCGGGTTTAGTGCGAGCCGGATAAATCCATGCGGAAATCACGCGCCTTTTTTCTTTAGTGTCGGCAACCATCACCCAAATTTCCCTGTCTTTTTTATTCCCAAACGGTTGCATGACGGCGACTGTGTCTTCCGCAATCCCCTCTTCAACACGCAAGGGGTTCCTGATAACACGACCAACGCGCTGTTTAGACAATCTGTAGTAATTCATTTTCATTTGCGAATGATTTGTCCAATAAATTTTTTTCATTTTAACAGTAGCTTAATTACAAAAGACTCACACAACTCACATATCAATACAAATAAATAACAATAATTTCGCGCGCCAGAGACGATGTGACAACTGCGAGTATCGTTATTATAAATAAAACATTGTGCTTTTATTGTAGTATATTCATAGTTATGACAATTAATAAAATCTCTAAAATAATAGTCGTGCTGATATTGATATCATCATTTACTATTATGTTCACTGTTTCTTTACAGGAGTCAGGAATAAAAAATGAATTACCAAACATCACCGCAGGCTATAGCCACGTAGCGCACCTCGACTACAGACTTAATCCCGAAAACCCACCACTTGTAAAAATACTCTCAGCCATACCACTTCTTTTTCTTGACCTTAATTTTGATACCAACAGTTTATATTGGCAAGACACCGTAAACGGGCAGTGGGGCATGGGCGCGGAGTTCCTCTACGGCTCAGGTAACAACGCGGATCAGATTATCCGGTGGTCGCGCATTGCACCAATGCTTTTGACGCTTATCCTTATATCTTTTGTTTACATTTGGTCACGCGAGATTATGGGCGCGACGTGGGCACTCCTCCCAACCGTGATTACCGCGCTTACTCCAACCTTTCTCGCACACGGGCACTACGTTACAACTGATATCGGCGCGACTCTCGGAATATTCGTCGCGACTTATTATTTCGTTAAATTTTTAAACGAGCAAACGAAAAAACATTTGATATGGGCGGGCGTCGGGCTTGGAGTTGCGCTCCTTATGAAATTCTCAACACTGCTTCTTATTCCGTTCTTTATACTCCTCGCGGGTATTTTAATCGCAGTCGACTTTTCTAAAAACTTCAAAGACAGCTCGTGGAGTAGACGATTAAGACGGCTATGGGAGCAAAAACTCAAGTACGGCAAGGCGCTTGTTATGATATTTACCATCGGCTTTCTTGTCATATACCCATTCTATCTTATAACAACAATAAATTATCCAGCGGAAAGACAACACTCTGACACCGAATTTATTCTCTCAACATTTGCCGGAGGTCCGACACCGAAGGGTGAGATCTGCAACCCGATGCGGTGTCTGGCAGAGCTTAACATATGGGCATCGGACAAACCGCTCGTGCGACCATACGCCCAGTATATGCTAGGGGCATTGATGAATACGCAACACTTCACCGAGAACAATACAGTGTACTTTTTAGGTGAAGTATCAAATCAGGAAAAACCACTTTATCCTTTAGTGGCATATGTATTAAAAGAACCCATACCCGTGCTTATTCTCATTGTATTCACCGCCCTTCTTGCGATTTATCGCATTGTAAAAACATTATTTAGACGAAAATCAAAATTCACAGAATACCTAGGCACACATCTTGCTGAATTTACAATGCTTCTATTCATCTTTATATACACGACTTGGACCATAGCAAACCCTCCCAACATCGGCGTTAGGCACTTGATGCCGATAATGCCATTCCTTTATATTCTCTCAGTAGTAGGACTTAAAAGGTGGGCGCAGAACAACACACTTAAAAAATCAATCCGCTTTAAACTAGGTAAAAAAGCTAAACTTGGACTTATATATATACTTACAGCATGGTTTTTGATTAGCACGGCTCTCGCCTATCCATTTTATCTCTCCTACTACAACGAATTCGTGGGAACAAAGAATGGCTGGAAATATATGGTCAGCTCCAACTACGACTGGGGACAAGACTTAAAGCGTCTTGAAAAATATGTTAAAGAAAACGACATTGAACGCATCGCAGTTGACTACTTTGGTGCGGGCGCAGGTGAAGCCGCCGAATACTATATGCCCGGAGTCGCCAAGCGCTGGAGTTCATCCAAAGGTGACCCGCGCGAGTCGGGCATTGAGTGGCTCGCAATTTCTGTAAACACAATCCAAAAAAGCACCGCGCCAATAATCGAAACGCTCCATAGAAATCCTGAAGATGAATATCAATGGCTCCCAAACCCACAGAAACCATACGCGATAGCCGGCACTTCTATATTTATTTATAAGCTCCGGTAAGATGAATTGCTTTGATGAGAAAAAGTGGAGCGAACTTATCAAATCCCCCGATTGGTATCTCTCCCTTACGCCCGAATTAAAAACACTAGCGGAGCTGAAAGGGAAAGACAAAGAATACTATAAGGTGTGTAAAGAAAAGGTATATAGCTTTTTCGAAAACCACCTACGAGAAGAAAGTATCATCCTTGGAAAAGAGGGAAAGAATTGGGACGAAGAGAGAGGGACTATAGACACAATAGTAATTCACCACACCAGCGGACAACCAGAGATGACGAATGAAAGATTATCAGCAATGACACTTGTTCGCCTCTATGCTCCTTACTATACACACCCCTACAACGAAAATGACAAAAACATAGTGGGGCAACCCATCTGGTCTAACCACATACGAAACAGAAAACAGGTATTCTGGCCATATCATTGGATAGTGAGAACTGACGGCTCTGTTGAGAGGCTGCTCAATGACAACGAAATCGGCTGGCAATCAGGTAATTGGGATATAAACACAAGAAGCGTAGCTATTGTATTGGATAATAACTACGAGAACTCAAGGCCATCGCAAAAAGAGCTCAAGGCAGTAGCGGATATTATTAAAGAAAATTACGGCTTCGTTGTCAAAGAAAACATCATCGGACACAGAGAGGTAAAAAGAAACACAAAAATATCTAAAACTATTACTTGTCCATCCAATCTTTTCCTATCCGAGGGAAGCAGAAGAGGTTGGAAAGAGAATCTACTCGCCATTATCTAAAACCCAAAAACCTAGCTCGTTAGTTTAAGCTAACCGGCTAACAAGCTACAAACTATAATACGCCCTATTCTTCACACGCAAATCAATGTACCTTATCTGATTCCACTTACCGGAGGTCATAAGCGACTCTATAACGCCTTCTCCAAACGCTGGGTCTAAATCGAGACTAAAGTGAATCTCTGGACCATTTTTTATTGTTGCTATAACTTCCCTGTGTTCAAGCTTATCAATGCGCATCTCCTTGACTGGAACTTCCAATCCATTCAAAAGCTCAAAAACGCTTTTAAGATTTTGGAAAAAATCCCCATCCAAAACACGATCCCCAAGCTCAAGGTTCCTATCCGAATAATCTCTTACAGCTTTTATAAGGAGTGAGCCCTGCGGGTTGGGCGCGTCCGAAAAAATCATGCCGTTCCCATCTGTCCAAAAACAGTCGCCGTTATTTTCCAGGCACCAGATAAGAGTCTTCTCGGACTCTACGATGCGCAAAATAACACGGCGCTCAAGGAACCTCTTCTCAATATCAAGCGTAGCAACAGTCGGGAGCCCTAATATATCCACGGGCGGCTTCCAAATAAGCATATTACCTCCCGGCTCACCGCCGATTACCGCCTTATCGGTTAAGCGCGCCCCCTCAACATCAATCGCACGCACCTCAAATAGAGGGGAAAACCACACGACATAAACGGCTCCTACAAGAAGTCCGATAACACTAAAAGCTATAGCCCCTAATTTAATTCTTCTCCGGAGCTTTGATTTCTGATTTACCAACATAGTCCTGTAATACTTTTGGAATTTTCACTCTGCCGTCTTTTGTCTGATGATTCTCTATTATCGCAATAAGCGTCCGTCCAATCGCAAGCGCGGTCGCGTTTAACATATGCGCAAATTCGCCATCGGCGGTTTTTATATTCAGCCCTCTTGCCTGGAAATCTGTTGTATTAGAGCATGAGTGCGTTTCACGATATTGATTCTCGCCCGGAAGCCACACTTCAACATCAAACTGATTTGTAGCAGTGAACCCCATATCACCGGTGGGAATATGGACAACCCTGTACGGCAATTCCAGTCCTTGCATTAACTCTTCCTGCCTTTCCAATAAAAAATCGTTTTCTTTCACGGAATCTTTTGGATCCGTAAACGAAAACATCTCAACCTTATCAAATTGATGAACTCTTAAAATTCCCTTCGTATCCTTGCCGTACGAACCCGCCTCTCTCCTAAACGCAGTTGAAAATCCGGCGTATCTCTTCGGCAACTCTCCTTTCGCAAATTTCTCGCCCATATGCATTGGGCCAATCGTGTCCTCCGCGGTCCCAACTAAATACAAATCATCCTCGGGAATATAATACGCGTCCCCATCCTCAATAAACTTACCCTTCCCCATTCCCCTCATCGGCCCGGATTTGATAAGCACGGGCGGTACGACCGGAATAAAGTCGTGCGGCAAAAGTTTTTCAAACGCATATTTTACAAGCGCAAATTCAAGGATAGCCAAGTCACCCAAAATATATCCAAATCGACTTCCAGAGACCCTAGACGCCCGCTCCGTATCAATGAGACTCCCCGCAAGCTCTAAATAATCCTTAGACTCAAAGTCAAACTTGGGAATCTTTCCCCATGTCTTGATCTCCACTTTGTCCTCTTCCTCACCTATGGGAACGCGTTCTTCCGAAACATTAGGAATTTGCCCTAACGCATCTAGGCGCTCCTTCTCAAGTTTCTTGAGAACATCATTCAATTTTTTCTCTTTTTCTTTTATTTTTTTTGCCTCTCCTATGTCGTCCTTGCCTAACTTATTTTTTTCTGCCCTTAGTTTTTCAAAGTCAGTCGTGGCTTTTCGCCAATTTTCATCAATTTTTAAAAAATCATCAACAATCTCGGGTTTCATACCCCTGTTTTTTACAGAATTCCTAACCGCTTTTGCGTCCTCTCTTATAAGATTTGGGTCTAACATAGTATTGAGAATAAACGAAAAAACCCTTTCCCTCAAGCGTCTAAATAAAATCTT
>CAZMCG010000002.1:0-18885 GCA_964565105.1 uncultured Candidatus Saccharibacteria bacterium | reverse complement strand
CAAGTTATTACATAGCTTGACGATCGTCAAAGTATGTAATAAGAGGAAATGTTTACTTATCTTGGCCCCGATGTAATACCGCGGAGCCAGCCCACCCCGCTTCGCGAGGTCGGGGAGCAAAGCTCGGTTCACAGCAGAGAGCACTCTACGGGGCGAACCCCGAAGGAGAGCAAGCACCCTACGGAGCAGGCCCCAAAAAGAATCAACGGCTCAACGCCGTTGAGTCGTTGAGTTTTTAACAATTTTAACAGGTCCGACTTGTTAAACGCAGGTCTTAAACACAGGTCGGACCTGTGTTAACAGCCTTAGCAAGGCGTTTCTTGTTAAAGAGACCTGTCATAGGACTTTTATCGTTTCTGAGTCGTTACTTATACGCGATTAGTCAGAGAGGGTCTCTGACCAATCGTATATCACCTGGGTGGGTTTGTTGTATATCTACCGCATTATAACAAGCTAACAAGCTATGTTACCAAGGGTAACCCTATGCTTTGTGGCTAATAAGCTATGTTGTAAGCGACGCTTGACCAACTGTAAGATTCTACACCGAGCACTCAACGCCTTGAGTGCTTGGTAAATTCGTATAATTACTCACCTTGTTCATAGATACTCATTTACTTTTTCTTTTTGGTTCGGAGCGTAGGGAAAATAATAACATCTTTAATAGAGTGTTTCTTTGCGGCAATTGCGACAAGTCTGTCAATGCCAATGCCAATCCCGGCAGAAGGTGGCATACCATACTCCATGGCTTCAAGATAATCTTCATCTAACCTGCTTACCTCCTTATCTCCCTTTCTATACAGTTTCTCCTGCTCTTCCATACGCTCTCGCTGATCGTCCGGATCGTTAAGCTCTGCCCATCCATTCACAAGCTCGGTGCCTTCAACCAAAAACTGGAAACGGTCCACAATTTGAGGATTATCTTCTTTTGATTTTGAAAGGGGTGATAGAGATTTCGGATAGTCCGTTATAATTGTCGGCTTTTTGATTTTAGGACGAACATTTTTCTTGAAAAGCTCGTCAAGAACACTTCCTTTTTGCTTTGAAATATCAATCTTCTTTCCGCCGTATTTCTTGAGCGCTTCTTCATATGTCATCTGCTGCCATGGCCCTTTTATAAAAGGCCTCAGGGTGCGCTTAACAAAAGTAATCATACCCTTCGCATCTTGGTACGCCCAATAAAGCTCGAGCATTGTAAATTCCGGATTATGGTCACGGTCCATTCCCTCATTGCGAAATACGCGGCCTATTTCAAAAACCTTGTTAAACCCACCAACTAAAAGTCTCTTTAAGTAAAGTTCCCCACCTGCAATGCGTAAATAAAAATCCTGCCCCAGCGCGTTGTGGTGTGTCTTAAACGGCCTTGCGGTTGCGCCTCCGGGAACGGACTGAAGCATCGGTGTCTCAACCTCCATAAAAGATTCTTTCCATAAAGACTCACGCAGAATACGAATGACTTCTGATCTTTTCTCAAATGCCTTTTTAACCTCTGGGTTAAGTAGTGTGTCCAAATATCTTTTTCGCAATCGCTCTTCCTCATCTTTTAAGCCAAACCACTCGGCCGGCAATGGGCGCAGACTTTTAGAAAGCATACGGAATTTAACAACCTTGATGCTCCTCTCGCCACGCTTAGTTTTAAAAAGACTGCCATTGACTTCAATAAAATCCCCCGCGTCTATCACTTTTTTCCAAAAATCAAAACCGCGAGTTTGTTTTTTTACACTCACAACTTGTATCGTGGCTGTTCCATCATCAATGTCTAAAAAAATCACACCACCTTGATCGCGTGTTGACCTAACGCGTCCGACAAGAACAATAGAGACTCCCTCTTTTGAAAGTGAAGTAAAGCTTTTAAGCGCATCTTTAACGCTCACGCTTCTCTTGCTTTTGATAGGATACGGATTATAACCCGCATCTCTTATAAGATTAAGTTTTCTGCGTCGCTCTTTTATTAGCTTATCAATCATTCTTCAAAAACATTAAATCCTCCAATCTTATAAAAAGCTCCAAAAAAAGAATTTAATACTCAAATTATAAGCAAAAACTACATATTACGCGACCCCTTAATGGGTAAAAGCAAAACCTGTATTTTATACAAGAAGAGGGTCAGCTACTAATCACCAATCTTGCTTATCTTGTATGCCATCTTGCCACTTGGGGCATCTACAACTACTTTATCCCCTTTCCTTTTCCCAATAAGTTCCTTGCCTAACGGAGATTTACTTGAAATATAGCCATCTTCCGGCTTGGCCTCATTTGTCCCAACAATGACAAATCTTTGTTTTTTCTGTTCGCAAGTAATCTCAACTACAGACCCCACGCCAATTACATCCGCAGAGTCCCCACCCTCCTTGATAATTTTTGCGTTTTTTAAAAGATCGTCAAGCTCAATAATTCTCCGCTCAATACGCTCCTGTTCCTCACGGGCTTCATGATACTCTGAATTCTCGGATAAATCTCCTAAATCCTTGGCGCTCTTAAGATGCTCCGCGACCTCTATGCGCTTCTTAGTTTTGAACTCCCTTAACTCCTTCTTGAGTTCATTAAATCGTTTTTCCGTTAAAAAATAATCCATAAATTATATAATAATTTGTCATTGTATCAGTAGTTTTAATTATTACAAGTACCCCTTAATAAGAAAAATAAGAAGTATTTGTGACCAACAATAGTAATAAAGTTATCTTTTTTTGAGCGAGTCCCTATATGGAGGTATCAACACGCGATATCGCATACTCCATAGTTGAATTTATTTTCTTTCCAGGATTAAAAATATTCTCTGGATCAAACGCATATTTTGTGTCTTCAAAAAGTTTGTAGACTTCGTCTCCGTACATCTTTTTTAAGATTGGACTTCTTATTAACCCATCGTTGTGTTCTGCGGTAATTGATCCACCAAATTTTAAAACTAACCCGTAAACCTTATCAATCAACTCGAGTATTATCTTTTTTGAACGCGGATTACCCAGCCTCATAAGCGGGATAATATGAAAGTTTCCGTCTCCAATATGTCCGGCTATCGTATAAATCAAGTCATATTCATTCATTATATTATTTAGTTTTGGTAAAAACTCATGGAGCGTATCTGGACGCACAATAATATCATCTATAAACGGAGCAGTGCGTTTTTTGTGTACATGATGCCGAAGTAGGTTAAAACTCTCTCGCCTAACGGTCCAGTATTTCCTTTCTTCTTTATCACTTTTCTCTTGTGTGCTCCCTTTTGTAACATGCGTTTTTAAACCGAGTCCCATTAATCCTTCCTCCGCCGCATACACTTTTTTGTATATTTCTTCTTCAGAGTCACCCGTAAACTCAGCTTCTAAAAAAAGCTTTGGTATACCCCCTGTAACTGCCATCCAAAATTCCGGCAAAAACTGCCAAGCCAACGAAATCAGACTTTTCGCCCCCAATAATTTAATCATATCGGGTAAATAACGAAGTGCTATTTTTAGCGTATGGTCATCATACGACTCAAAGCTCTCGGGTTTGTGTTCTAAGACACGACCCACAATATCAGCTAGCTTGTTTATATCATCTACAAAAATAACTAGAAGTGTTGAATGGCTTTTGGGTTGGATGAGCTTAAACTTGATTTCCGTGATAATCCCGAGCGTCCCCTGAGAGCCAACAATAATTTTAGGAATATCAAAAACCTTACCGTCCCAAACATTCCATAAATAGTATCCTGCGGAATTTTTTGATACATTCGGTTTTGCTTTTTTTACAACGTCATAGTTGAAATCAACTATCTCAAAAATCTTTTTATAAACCTCACCCTCCATACCACCAGCTTTAATCTTTTCATCAAGCTCACTTTTTGAAAGTGGGTTAAATGTATATTCTTGTCCATCTTTTAACACCATCTTTACTCGCATAACATAATCCTCAACCTTACCGTAAGTCAGCGTTTTCTCACCGCCAGAATTATTTGCAGTCATCCCTCCAACCGTGCAGATTTCGCGTGAAGCGGTATAAGACGGCATTAAAAGATTTTTCTTGAGAGTTTCTTTTTCAAAATCACGATAAAACATTCCCGGCTCAACTACAGCATAGCCAGACTTGTTGGTTGAGGTTGTATCAACTCTAACTTCCTTTAATTTGTTTATATACTTGTTTACATCAACTATGATTGACTCAGAAAGAGCGCCACCGGACATATCGGTCCCACCAGAACGCACTGTTAAAGATAAGTCTGGGTATTCTTTTTTATTATCCGAGACAAATTTAACAAGTGCCTTTATATCATCAACATCTTTTGGGAACACGACCACCTTTGGTTTAATTTGAAAAATACTTGCATCCCTACTATATTTTGTAAGTGTAGCTTCATCCCTTTTTACTTCACTCTTTATTATCTTGGTAAGTTTATCGTATATATCCATCCCTATATATAATAAGAATTGCACGATATGCACACTTTTCTTTTTTTATTTTCTTGACCTTTTATATTTTTGTACATCTTAAAAAGTTACATTAAATATGAAACTCGGCTTTCTCTGGTTACATATAATTATAACACCTCAACACATGCATTAAATACTTGGATCTGCCTGTTATATATCGCAATCAAGCCCCTGACCTCTTCTAAAAGAAGATTATAGTTTCCGATAAGCGCATTATATGCGTCAACCCTCGCCCCATAAACAGCACCAAACCTTAGCTCCGTTGCCTCAAGCTCCGCCTCTCCTTCTTTAAGTTCATTCATCAAACTATCAAGTTGCATATTTTTAGCTTTAATCAAAGCGCCCAAGCCCTTGTCGACCACGGGGCAATAAGACATGGGTGTACCAAAAATCTGCACAGCAAGCCACACTTCCCTCCCCTCAAACATTCCCTCTTCAGCGGCAATTCCTATTTCTGTATAGCTCCTATTCAAAATATTTTTCTTATGCCCAGGAGATTCCATCCAACCATTTACAACAACATCAAAATCATTATCAAAGTTGCCTAACGCAAGATTCTCTCCTATCAAAAGATATTTATACGCAAAATTATCCGCCAAATCACTAACATCGTCTCCACTAGGCGCGACATGCGCAAAGTATTGTCTGTTAAACATATCGGTAAGCTTAGCGTAGGCTATCTCATCAAGCGCAATGCTTCGTGATAGAAGTCGCACACCCTCACCACCTCGCTGTACATTCGTCCAAAAAAAGATTCCCACACCAGTAAGCGCACCGCCTGGTGAATCTTTCTCAACCTTGAGAGCGCCAGGTAATTTAACCTCTTCTTTTGTGCCAATTTCGATAACCCGAAATTGGGTGTCAGGGGGTACTATGCGAATTTTCTTCTCCTCAACCACAATCTCATCCTCATGTACATCCTCTGGGTAAGGCGAAGTTAAACTAAAATTAGTTACCTCTAAAAAAGTCATAGTTACCCCCATTGTAATTAATAATACTACCGCAAAGACTCTAATCATTATTCCTATTTACTATTTGTTTAAATTATTTATTATTTTTTAACCTGAAAAATTATAAAGCTACTCCCTACTATTAGTGCCTCATTCTCTATACTACCATTTATAAAAAAACTGTCCCCTAGTTTTTCATAAAAAACCTCACCACACATCGCTGTATATAAATTCCCTATAAAAATACGAACAACCCCCTCTTTTTATACTTGTATTTTGGATATTTATAATAAAGAGCCACTCATAACAAAAGGTTCCGACTGATACTCAATATAAGATAAACTAGAAATCAATCGCATTCTCCCGAGCCACCAGAGCCTCATCTGTTGTGATGCCAAACCCGCTTGCGCTAGAATACATCAACAAGCGCCTATCATTTACGTGTGGCAAACCAAGAATGTGCCCGATCTCGTGCGCTAAAACGCGAAAATCATAAACAGTCGTTAAGTCCGCTATAACTGTTGTTCGCATCCCCATAAACGCAATTCCATTTACGCCCCCGGCACCCGCGATAGTTTTTACTAACAAAACATTTATCACGCCCGGGTCATACTCGGGAAGCGCTTGGATATGTTTTGATGGGTTATTAAAAAAACTCTCCACATAGGTATCAGTAGAATCAAGTATAAAAATCCGCTCAATTTCAAAATCTATATCAGCCTGGTTCCAAATTTCCGAAGCGTTTATCGTCATCTGCTCTATATCTTCCGCTGTCCTATCTGAGCCAAAAACCCCCTCTGTCCTGAAAATGAAAAAGTGGAGTGGTAAAGTAATTCTTTCTGCATCAAAAAGACTCGCGACTTCGTGTTGGCGCACATCCGCGGGAGTTCTTTGGTAAAGAAGAGCTTGGTGGATACCGGACAGGTAAATAAGCCCTAAAATGACGAGTGATCCGAAAAACACGAAAACCCCGCGCCGAAACGCACTTCTGAATCTCGACCTCTTGCCCGATTCATAAAACGGCTCTTCTGGCAAAAAATAGGAAGTTGAATCTACTTTATTATCCATTCCTTTGTATTATATATGAGAATATCGGGTTTAAACCGCACTATAGCATAAAAAATATAACCGCTCCCGACTCAAGGGTTATCACCCCAAGCACAATGAACTTTTTTGTTTAAATTTTCTATACAAACACAGACGCTATTGCAAGGATGTCGAATGCAAGTACAAACCAACTAAAGCTTGCTCGTTACGCGAATTTCATAAGAAGATGAGTCGTTACAAGTCCAAGGTCGAAAGCGACAAGGAGCCCGAGGAAAGCTTTTTTTTGAGAACGCCACACCACCGAGACCTAAATATATATTTCCCAAAAGCACTATGGATAGGATCATCAAGAAACTCACGCGAAGCGACTCGGTATACTCTAGATATCCAAGTATCATTCATTCACGGTCTTTTATACCGCTACGGTAGGTAGGTACCCCATAACCTAAAATTACAAAATATAAATATAACAAAGTATATAAAATGGGACTGTCGGTTAAGACCGACAGTCCCATTACGGACAAACTACCTTAAAGAGCTTTCCTGAGAATTGACGCTGATCGGGGTTAGGGTGAATTGGGTCCACCTCTAATTTTCTTGCACTTGGGAACATCCTAATTGTCACAAATTGAGGGTGCCCAACATATCTAATCAAATCCTTGTCTTTGCCAAGCACACTTTTTACCTCAAGTACACGACACACCTCATATGGAGGTGGCTCGAAGTACTTAAGCTCATGATCAATTGGATCAGTCTCCCTAATGTGACCAGGGGCGTGATACAGCCAGTGGTTCTTATCGTTGTGGTATGGTCCATCAGGATCAAGTGGACCAAACCTCCATTCAACCCAATCGCCAACCTTAAAGAGCTCCATCGCAAACCTCCCTTTTTATATAAGCGCGATTTTAACATTATAACACTATTTTTATTAAAACTTGTAATGGGGGAATTAAAAAAATACCCCGCGCACGACTCAAAAAGATAGAGTGTTTATTTTACACCGCAAAATTAGGAACAAGAAAACCTACCCCAACCCACCTCTTTTTTTACAGAACATTCCAACATTCTCCCTCCTCCGTCCGCGATTTAATCGGAACTACGGACGGGCGGGCAAGAATGTTGAAATGTTTTTATAAAGTAATAAAGATTTAGCCGCGAAGTGGTTACGCGTGAATAATAAGCATCCCCGGGTTGTCGCTTTCTATAAACCCAACGCGCCGAAATCGTACGCTCTCAAAAATCGAGGGACAACAAAAAGCATAATTATAAACGGCAAAATTATGACAACGAGACTCACGATAAGCGTCGCCCCAAAATACTTCCTAGTTTTTTCAGCGGATTTATAAATCTCATCAAGCTTTTTGTTTTGCTCCAGATTTTGAAACTCTTTTTGTCTCATGCTCTTATTATACTTTAATTCATGGCGCTTACCACACTTGTCTTACCTTTTGCAGTATAGGTTTTTAATCCCCGCGACCATTTAATTTAATATTCACGAGTCATTTTTAAAATTTATCATAAACTAGGGTTGACAAGAATATTCTTTAGATATTATTATTTAACCAGTTAGTTAAATTATTAAAAGATGCTTACAAAAAATAAGTTAAGGGAAATAAAAAGGGGGTCCGATAAGAATAAGGAGCTGTCAATCATTTTTAATGCACTCTCAGATCCAGGACGCTTGCAAATTTTCAGAATTCTCCTAGAAGGTGAAGATGTTTGTGTAAGTGATCTTGCAAATATATTAGGGATTTCAGTACCCGCTGCGTCAAGGCAGCTCAAGATTCTAGAACAAGCGGAACTTATCAAAAGAACACGCAAGGGACAAATGGTCTGTTATCAAACACTAAATAAAGACAAAACTACAAGGCAAATCATAAGTATGATAAAAAGGGTCGCTAAATAAAATTAGAAAATGAAAACCATAAAACCAATAATTTACACAACCCCATCATGTACTTACTGTAAACTTGCAAAAGCTTTTTTCATTGAAAACGGCGTTGAGTACGAAGAAAAGGATGTTGCAATTGATATACCTGCGCGCGAAGAAATGATTAATAAAACTGGGCAGATGGGAGTCCCCGTAACTGATTTCGGAGTAGAGGTTGTAATAGGCTTTGACAAGCAAAAATTTGTTGAACTACTCGGATTAAAATAAAAATACGTAAGAATCTTATTTTTCTAGCCACTTTTTTAGTGGTGGTTATATGAGATATTTTTGATAATCCATTTTTGTATTATCGAAAAATTTTGGCACTTCCTTGCAATAAACACACTAGGAGTGTCGTACTTCAAGTTTTTTCTTGAAAAGAAATCAAATGAATAGTATTTTATTGATATAGGAGATAACTCCTAGTGTGATAAACAGAGAAGTGCCTTAAAAAAACAGCCCCCCGTCGTTTACTCGTAGCTTAATTTGCATAATCCTGATTTTATCTCTGCGCAGTAGAATTATAAAATCAAGAATCTTTAATTTGAGTAATCAGGATGACATCTTTTAGAAATGCTTCGTTCCCATCGTCCGCCCATAGCTCAATTGGTAGAGCAACGGCCTTTTAAGCCGCAGGTTCTAGGTTCGAGTCCTAGTGGGCGGACTATGGGAGTGTCTAATCCTAAAACTTTTCCCACTAAAAGCGAGGGGTCGTATGTTCTGGGATAGTTTATCTACTCCTGATGAAGATCCTAGCGAGCTTACAACAAGAGATGCAACTACTAACCAAACTCTTCTCCAAGTTCTTCTAAAAGCCTCTTGGCCCTTGAACTTAATTTATTAGGAATAGCTATATCAAGTTTGACAACGAGATTCCCAGCCAGGGTCATTCCCTTCCCTTTAATATAAAGATGGTTGGTAAGATTAAATCCACGCGGAATTTTAACCTCGATGACCTCTCCGTTGAGTACTGTGACTTTTATTTTTTTATGGAGAAGGACATCTGTTATTTTTACGGACACAGTTCGGAAAAGATCATTATCTTTTCGCTTAAAAACTTTATGTGGTTTCACATAAATCCTGACATAAAGATCGCCGGCACCTGCCTTATTCTCACCAGCTTCACCCATGCTGTTAATTTTGATAATCTGCCCATCGGCAACTCCTGGGCGGATTTCTATACTTGCACTACGCTTACCCCTTACACGACCACCCCCCCCACAGGTCTTGCATATATTTTGAGGAACCTTACCTGCGCCACGACACTCTTTACACGAAATAACTCTCGCAAAATTTCCAAAAAATGTATTGTGTGCCTCACGAACCTCACCCCTTCCGTTGCAATAATTACAGTTTTCTATTTTTACGCCGGACTCATGCCCTACTCCACTGCATATCTTGCAGGTTATATTCGTATTAAAATCTATATCAATCACCTTGCCACCCTGTGCATCCTCAAGGGTAACCTCTACCGAAGCCTCTGTGTCCGCTCCCCTTTTATAGGTTCGTCTTTTTTGCCTGACTCCTAACCCCTCAAAAAAAGCGCTAAACATTTCCTCTAGGTCCCCAAGATCATCAAGCCCCCCCAAATCAAAATCCCACGCGAAACCCCCAGGTCCTCCCTGGGGACCCTGATTAAAAGAACCACCAAACTGATCGTATTGTTTGCGTTTTTCATCATCGCCTAGTACTTGATACGCTTCGTTTATTTCCTTAAACTTATTCTCATCTCCTCCCTTCTTATCAGGATGATGTTTATGCGCAAGCTCCCGGTACGCCTTTTTTATCTCATCCTTAGACGCACCTTTTTCAATTCCTAAAATCTCGTAATAATTTCCCATAACTTCTTGATATTACACAAGTTTATTTAATAGATACAACCTCTTTGTCCCTTGCTTCTAATTTAACCGCCACAAGTCCGAGCGAAATCAACAACTCATAGACAAGCCACGCTAGCGCAGCAAAGGGTATATATATTATAAACCTAACACTCCTCATAGAGAGCCACGCAAAAGCAATAAGTATAATACTCAAGTATATTTTTGCACTTTCGCTCAAGTCCCTAACGCCAAGTTGAGTAATGTGATGAAAATTAGCACCAAGCGATGCGTCAAGATTAAGTCCCGCTCCTAAATAACCCCGCAAATTATTCTCCATTCTACCAACTAGCCCCTCTATTACTTTATCTTGAGCTGGAACAGATAAAAACCCAAACTCTTCAGTTTCAGCAATATTTGAAGTAACATGTTCGCGTAGTATCTCGCGAACCGACGATTCGGAATTAAATTCTTCAATTTCAAAAAAGTTTTCCAAGATCGGTGATACAAGAATATTTACAAACTGATCTGCTCTATCTTCTGTTATTCTAAGCCCACTTGTAATAATAAGGACTGCCATAAAGAAAATCGCAATTCCGGTTAAAAGTGACCCGACAACTATTCTTGAAATTCTAAATATTCTAGTTTTTATCATATTTTGCGACTCACGCGCACTTATAAAGCCAGAGTAGATTACTGAGACAAACAAAAGCACCACAGCGATAAAGAAAAAGGTTGAATACAAAAAGAAAAAAGGCAAAACAAGCGCAACTGTTGTAAGTATTCCACCTAATATAACAAACTTCGTATCAGTAAGGATGATCGACTGAACTATGAAAAGTGTTACGAAAATAACAAGAGCAATAGCGCCTACAACAGGTTGTTCAATACTAAAAGACGCACTCATCAGAAAGGCCATAAACGCAACTAATGCAAGAAGGCCGTATGTTTTAACGAGGCCTACGGAGTTTTTGATATTTGAAAACTTCGTGACTTTTTTAATTTTAATCATTGTTTATACCTCTAAACGAGCCCCATAAAAAAATTTTCCTCCACCTGCAAGGCAAGCTGTATAAAAACCTCTGGGCGTAGTTTTCGCTTTATTGTTTTTCATCCCCCGGAGGCGTATCCTCTTTTTTATCCATACTCCCGTCACCCTCTTTCTGTAATGCTTCACCAATCTTTTGAATAGCGGTGGATAGTAGGCGAGATGCCTCTTCAATTGAGTCCTTCTCACCCGCCTCCATTATCTTCTTGAGTGAATCAATTTTTTCACGGATATCATTTTTCATATCACTTTCTATTTTATCTCCAGCATCCCCAATCGCTTTTTCAGATGTATAAATAAGCGCCTCTGCTGTATTTCTTGTCTCCGCAAGCTCTCGTTTTTTCTTATCTTCTGCTGCGTGAACCTCTGCATCCCGCTTTAGCTTTTCAACTTCATCCTTAGAAAGCGCAGTTGATGCCTCAACGCGAACGGATTGACTTTTATTGGTTGTCTTGTCCATTGCTTTTACATTTAAAATGCCATTTGCGTCAATATCAAACGTTACCTCAACTTGTGGTACGCCTCGCGCGGCAGGTGGGATACCGTCGAGAATAAACTTTGCAAGTGTCTTATTATCTTCTGCCATCTCGCGCTCGCCCTGTAAAACATGTACCTCAACGGAAGTCTGATTTCCGGCAGCGGTAGAAAAAATCTGATTTTTAGCTGTTGGAATTGTTGTATTTTTTTCAATAAGTTTTGTAAAAACCCTTCCCATGGTCTCAATACCAAGTGAAAGTGGTGTAACATCAAGTAGTAAAACATCTTTTACATCCCCTTGGAGAATTCCCGCCTGAGTTGCAGCGCCAATTGCGACAACTTCGTCTGGGTTAATCCCACGATGTGGCTCTTTGTTAAAAAGTTCTTTTACGGCATTTTGTATTGCAGGCATTCTGGTCTGACCCCCAACTAAGACTATCTCATCTATATCATTAATCTCCAGTCCCGCCTCTTTTACTGTGCTTTTTACAAGAGTCATAGATTTATCAATATATTTTTGTGTGAGCTCTTGAAGTTTTGCCTGTGACAATTTCATCAAAAAATGCTTTGGTCCACTTGCATCTGAACTTATATAAGGAAGGTTAACCTCGGTCTCCGTGGCGGTTGAAAGCTCGTGTTTCGCCCGCTCTACTCCTTCTTTTAGTCTCTGTAGCGCAAGCGGATCTTTGGCAATGTCAATTCCTTCCTGCTTTTTATATTCAGAAACTAAATATCCAATTATTGCTTTATCAAAATCATCCCCACCCAAATGCGTATCACCACCGGTCGCCTTTACTTCAACGGTGTTATCTCCTACCTCTAATACAGAAACATCGAATGTGCCTCCTCCGAAATCATAAACTACGATCTGTTCGTTTTTTTCTCTATCAAGTCCATATGCAAGCGCGGCGGCTGTCGGCTCGTTTATAATCCTGCGAACCGTAAGCCCTGCGATTTCTCCCGCGTTTTTGGTCGCCTGGCGCTGTGAATCATCAAAATACGCAGGGACAGTAATAACGGCTTCTTTTATTTCTTCTCCAATCTTTGCTTCAGCATCAGCCTTGAGTTTTCGCAAAACCATGGCAGATATCTCCTCTGGCTTGTGCCATGAGCCCCCTCCAGTTGCAAGGTCGCGTCCACCCGGAGTGGACATTTTAATTTCAACTCCACCCTCGGCAGACTCCCGAAGCTCAAAGGGAAACCACTCTTTGTCTTTTGCTACTTCAGGGTCTGAAAATTTACGTCCGATAAGACGCTTGATTGAAAAAATTGTGTTTTCTGGATTTGTAATTGCTTGTCGCTTTGCTACAAGCCCTGCTAGTTGCTCGCCAGACTTTGAAACAGCAACGACCGACGGAGTTGTTCGGTTTCCCTCTGCGTTCTCCAAAACACGCGCCTCACCACTATCTATAATAGCAACTGCTGAATTAGTCGTTCCTAAGTCTATTCCTAAAATTTTACTCATAGTTTAAATAAGGTTAAAGGTGGTAGTTTTTTCTTTTTAATTATTTATAAACCCTTACTCGCGTCGCTCTTATAACCTTGCCATACAGAGTATATCCCATCTCAAGCTCTTCTGCGATGGTATCTTGCTTCATAGACTCATCTTCGATTACGTCTATCGCCTCATGAAATGTCGGGTCAAAAATATCTCCTTTTTTAACTTCGATTTTTTCAAGTCCCCTGCCTTTTAAAATATCATCAAACTTACTCTTTATAAGATATGTGCCCTTCTTCGCAGGATTACTATCTTCCATTGAAATAAGCGCTAAGTCAAAGCTATCCAACACAACTATAAGCTCACGCACCATATCTTCATTTGCAAACTTAACAACTTGCTCCAATCGCTCCGACTCGTCTTTCTTATAATTTATAAGGTCCGCCTTTGCTCTTTTCCAGCCGTCCAAATACTCATCTCTCTCTCTCTGAAGTTTCTCTGTTTTATCTGGCTTGTTTTTAGTATCTCCTGATACATCAGACGAACTAGTCTTTGGAGTAGTATCTTCAGCGCCTGACTCAACAACCTTATTTTCAGGTTTTTTATTTTCTTTATCTTCCATAAAATAACTAACACTGCAAATATAATAGAACAATCCCGTCCCGTCAACCTTATGTCCTGGTTCACATGATATTGTACTCTGGTAATTATGAAAGGAAGATGCTCTTGGCATCATATAGCGACATTGCGTCGCATAATTTTTAGCTTTATCACCAACATACGAGAGCTATGATCCGAAAATGCCTGGCAAGTGGCAAATAACAAAGCACCCTTGCGGCTCGACTACATATGGGATGTTAGCCATAAAGGGAGCAAACCACCTAAGACCCCATAAGTAAAACCAGTTCAAGAATAGAGTTCGCTGTGTGTGCCTAATTTTACGAACAGGACGGTGCCTTTTTTCAACATATAATAATGTGCCCTTAAATCCCCTGTGATGTTTATACTTCTATAGCCCTTGTACTTACCTTTCAGCCCATGGTTGTTTAGAGATATATCAAACGACTCTCTAATTTAATCTTTCAAGCCTATCAACTTCTACTTCGCACTTCTTGAACATTAAGTTAACTTTATTCTTCAATCAACCTCATATTAGACGTCTTGATTATTGATTGACAGTCCAATAGAAGCTAATATTGGGAATATGGATAAAAATATGGGTAATGAATTCCTCGAGGGCATAGATCCTGAAAGTGTTGATGGCGTAGAGCAGGAACTTAAGGATATAGTAGAAAGGGAAAAAGTCTCAGGGCTTTTACGTAAAATGGGAGAAGAAGAAGCCGAAAGGAGCAAAAACAAAGAAGAGTTTTCAGAGTGGAAGAAAGGAATTGAGAAGGCATATGCTGAGGCACCCGGAGCCCTCAGGGAATGGACATTCACTCTAGTCAATAAGAAGGTGGAAGAGTTAGGAAGTCTCTACGAAGAGTTATCTAGCTTAGATTATCGAGAGAAACATAACTATGCAGTTAATATAGTCTTAGCCACTCTTGAACACCCAGAATATCCTGAAGGCGAAAATCTGCCTGAATTTCTGGAAGAGATAAAGTCGTATGTAGAAGTTGTCCTCGAGCAGTGGATGCTTGAGAGGTCTCTCCAAATTAGGAGGATGCTTAAAGAGACAGAGGAAGAGTGGGATTATGATGGCTAATCCTTAGCCAGTTTAATATTAAATGGTTCACTACACTAATCCTATATCCATAGTACCTACTATATTGCCTTCTCTTCTCTCAGCTATTATCCTTTTAGCTCCTGGTGGAGCATCTCCGGGTTCACGATTCGGGATAGAAGAGCAGACCAAGTAGAAATCTTTGTATGCATCCGCAAGTCTAGTTCCAGCCGGTACACGCAGGCCCAGCCTAATCGGCATGTCTCTCTCTAGAGTTATATCAATCTTATCTTGCATAGCCAATAGGAATATTTCTACGACCCGAGTTGCTTCTTCTCTGGTTGACACATCAGGAGGATTTTCATCATTTTCTCTAATATATTTCCTTAGGGCTTGTGTAAGCTCCGGCATAGGACTATTACTAATAGCTTTTAGTTTATCCGTATCATACATGGGTAGTTTGGCAATTATCGCGTACAGTTCCTCCCCAAAAGCATCTTCGCCCCTACTACTACCAAACTCTACGAGGTAGTGCATGACCCTACCTAACCTGCCGTTACCATTCTCGTACGCATGTATATAATTTATAGTTCCTGCCAACGTTAAACCCGCAAGCCGAAGAAGTTCATCAGTGTTTCTATTCTCTCTTTTTAAAATCCCCCTAACTGCTTCAAATGTTTCATTCATCAATTTCTCCTTATCCTCTAAGGAAGGGGTTTCTTCTAAAAATTTACCATCTTCATAACCATAACTAATCTTCTTCTTTCTCATAATAGAGTTAATGTATCCTAATGTTCTTTTATAATCCTCGTCTGGCAAACTGGAAAAGAACTCTTTGCGAGCTTCTGGATCAGATAACGATTCTTTCAAGCCTAACCGTTTAAGTCGATCAATTGCCCTACCCTCATCAACCATTTCTGGATAGTGGTCACCCTCTATTTTATGCTTCTCGAACATTAAACTATCTCTAATTTTCTATTAATTTCATATTAAACAGCTTACTCGTTTGACCATCTATGAATAGCTTTGCGTATGCGTTGAAGTTGTCCATACTTATGAAATCTGAGAGTAAAAACACTGTTCATCATCACTTGTCTGTATAAAAATACGCGCGCAAATCGTCTTCGGGAACATAGCGCGAGGCCTGTCTAAATATCTCCTTCAATGTTCCTTTATGTATCTCTTTGTGATTTGGGATAGTAAGAGCTTGCGAGATCCTCACCTTCAAGGTGTAGAGATACCGCCTCTTCTATATTCTCTGCAAGCTCATCGAGTGTTTTTCCTTGTGTCACAACGGGCAAGTCGGCGCCTGAGGCGACATAGTGCCCCCCATCACGAGAAATATGAAATCGTATAACATTTTTCATACCCTCACTCTATCAAAGTATATTGAAATACTCAATGATCCAGAGCGAGTAAGGAGTGGACTCTCTCGCCAAGACTCTATCTTGAGAATAAAGAGCGTATTCGAAAAAGCTACGTTCAACAATTACAACATAACGAAGGGTGTGTATCTCTTGGGGTCAGGGCTAAGATTCTATGACAAAAACACATATTCTCAATTCTTATGGGATGTTAGCAATAAAGGGAGCAAACCACCTAAGACCCCATAAGTAAAACCAGTTCAAGAATAGAGTTCGCTGTGTGTGCCTAATTTTACGAACAGGACGGTGCCTTTTTTCAACATATAATAATGTGCCCTTAAATCCCCTGTGATGTTTATACTTCTATAGCCCTTGTACTTACCTTTCAGCCCATGGTTGTTTAGAGATATATCAAGCGGTTCCTGGGAAAATAGGACTAATCTTTCATCTACTCGATTGCGCAATTTTTTCGGAAGCTTATGGTAATCTTTCCTGAAAGAGTTAGAGAATAAAATCTCCATAAATATCTACTTCTTGTGCAGCCACTTTATGGTATCTTCTACATTATCAAAGACGGGAGATACGTTCTTCCCCTTCTTTGCGTCGTCCACAGCTTTTTTCATATCGGCCCATACTTCCAGTTTCAGCTGCGGCTCAAGAGACGCAGTAAATTTACGCTCTCTGATAAAATCCTTTAGGTAGGAGTTAATCACGGTGCTAAGAGGTATGCCCAACTCTTTAGCTATACGCTGTGCCTCTTCTTTTACTTCCTTATCCGTTTTTACGTTTATTACCGTCTTAGCCATATAACCGTAGTGTATACAACGGTTAGAATTTTGTCAAATATCCCAGACCCCAAATCGAGGCTCAAAACACAAAACGAACTCTTTGCTTTCAATTCCCATGGAGTCTTTCGCGCGCCTACCCGCCTCCTACCGGAAGTAGGCCACCTTTGGTCGGCCGGAGGGAAAGGCCCTATAAACAAAAACCGCCGATTGGCGGTTTCTCTTTAGGATTTGCTCATTCTGCTTTATCCTCAATATTATTGTGGTCGGCGTATTCACTAGGGCGATGTATCCCTCTTTCTGGGTAATCGAGATCGATACGCGGTACATCTGACTCGAAAAGCACCACCGAGTTTGTGGGCACAATTATAATAGAATTCTCAATCAACTCAGAGCCGATAGTAGACTCTATCTCTTCCTCTATGTTTAAGTGCCTACGAGGACTCAAACCATTCTCTGGCTCGTCTAGGAATTCTACAACCCCATCGGCAACCTCTCTCCCATCACCAACTGCCTGCCTTCTTCCACTCATCATCCTATTCTCTTCCAAATTACTTTTTCTGAATTGCTCTAATTCTATGTCTACAGATTGTCTTGCTGAGCCAGCTCCTCCAGATACTGACCCCTTGGTCACATCAATTCTAGTGATAGGCACACCATCCGGACTAGTTGTCGCTAGCGCATGATGTTGATCCTGTGAACTTTCTTTCCTCCATAACATAATCCGACCATAAATCTCTCCGACATCAACATATCTTGGAGTTCCCGCAGAGAGAATGCTGGCATCTTCGAACATGGCCTGAGCAATAGTCGGAGCGAGGCCAGAAGCCGCAAGCTCTTCTCCCTTACTTCCTCCTCTACCTCCTATAGTGCGCTCGCGCGCAGATTCTCTCGCCTCCTTTTCATCCTTTCCTTTTTCTCGAAGCATCTCATACCAATCTGCATACTCGCATACAAATTTTAGAGCTTTGGCGAGTGTGCTCTTGCCAGAACCATTTTCTCCAACGATTAGTGTAACGCCTTTTTCAAATTCAAGTCTCTCCGGTAAACGACTCATAGTATCTATGAGACTTTCTATTTGACCTACCTTCTCGTCTCGTTGCTCTTCCACACTTTCACTAAACCCGCCTCCTTTATAACTGTCGGCGTCTCTAATATAATCTGGCAGTTCAATCCCTGCTAGAACTCCCCTGTCTATGGTTACGTTCAATCTCGTGGGTTTTTCTTTCTCGCGAACTTCTTTATCTAATTCAGCTTCTCTCTCGAGGCGCTTCCTTTTAGTATCTGAAACATTAGCTTCAATATCATCAGCCTGTTTGTCTTCCGGATGTGTACGTTCTATCGCGGAAGGCCCAGCGTTTTCTTTCACATCATCTCCCTCCCTTTCAACTGACGAATCCTTGTCTCTCGCCGATTTCCTAGCTAATTCATCTAGCGTTCCCATGTTTTTGGTTTTATATTGTAGCCTTTATCTCGACTTGTTTATTTGAGTCTTAAATCAAGTTAACTATTTTCACAAGAAAAAATCAAGGGTGCGTAACTTACTACTTCACTAATGTCCTCGCTT
The DNA here is from genome assembly GCA_964565105.1 of uncultured Candidatus Saccharibacteria bacterium. GTDB lineage: Bacteria > Patescibacteriota > Minisyncoccia > UBA6257 > Colwellbacteraceae > CAZMCG01. Next base: position 396 of record CAZMCG010000002.1, on the reverse strand, counting down.
AGCGAAAACGAAAAGCCAACGAGTGCGAGAAAGATGGACAAAGTGAAATTTCTCATTATAAGAATTTTCAACCTCTTACGCTTGCCCCTGTTTCTTTCTTTTGTTAGGAGTGTTATTAAATCTGGCTTGTAAATCGTGAAATGGGCAAAGAATATTATAGGTATGGGAATTATAATCCCGCTAATTGCCGTGAAGAAGCTTTTCTCAATGAACAAAATCGCTAAAAATACAACCAGGCCCGCAAGATACACCGTAGCAAATCTTTGGTAGAACTCTTTAGGGGTTTTAATAGGTGTTACAAATAACATCTACCCCGGCAAAACGTGCATATTAAACGGCCGTGAGGTTTGGCCGTCGATGAGGAGTTTCATGTTTGCGTTGAAGTTGTCTATGTTC
>CAZMCG010000001.1:0-57892 GCA_964565105.1 uncultured Candidatus Saccharibacteria bacterium | reverse complement strand
TATATGACGGAACTTATTGAGACTTTACGAAGATTTTTAGAATCCGAGGCGCTCTTACGCGAGATTTGGAACAATTCACTTGCGGATTATGTAATAGCGTTTATTGCGCTTGCTGTTTTTCTTCTTGTTTTCAAACTAATTCAGATGGGCGTCTTGCACCGCCTCAGGCGTCTTGCCGAACGAACAAAGACTGATATTGACGATGCGCTTGTCCGTATCGTAAATACAGTAAAACCTCCGTTCTATTCGTTTATCGCATTTTACTTCGCCATAACGCTTTTTCTTGAGTTAAACAGTACGGTGCAGCGAGTTATGACGATGGTGCTCATCGTCTGGGTAGTTTACCAGGCGATTAACGCTGTGCAGGTGTTAATAGACTTTATTGCGCACAAGGCTCTTGCGAAGCAGGAAGATGAGAGCGCAAAAGTTGCTACAGATATTATTGGTAAGATCGCGAAAATTATTCTTTGGACAGTTGGGCTCCTTCTTATTCTTTCCAATTTTGGTATCAATATTAACTCTCTTATTGCGGGACTTGGTATCGGTGGTATCGCGATTGCCTTTGCCCTACAGAGTATCCTTTCTGATCTCTTCAGCTCTTTTGCTATTTATTTTGACAAGCCATTCGCGGTTGGCGATTACATCGTGGTTAGTGATACCAGCAAGGGGACAGTGGAGCGTATCGGTATTAAGACTACGCGGCTTCGCTCGTTGGGTGGCGAGGAGCTTGTTATTTCAAATCAGGAGCTTACTTCCGTGCGCCTGCAAAACTTTAAGCAGATGGAGGAACGGCGCGTCGTGTTTGAGTTAGGTATCGTTTATGAAACTTCGGGAAAAAAGTTGCGTGCGATTCCCGACATCATAGGAGATATTTTTAATACCTTGGATAAAGCGCGTTTTGATAGGGCGCATTTTACGCGGTTTGATAATTTTGCTTTGATATTTGAAGTTGTGTACTTTGTGGAGACACCTGAATACCCGCCCTACATGGATGTAAAGCAGGAATTGAACTTTAGAATCAAGGACGAATTTGAAAAGTACGGAATAGAAATGGCGTATCCAACGCAGACTATTTATCTCTCAGGTGGAAATGAGTGAGATTAAAGTTTCGCTTCTTGACAAGGACGATAATCGACATTCCTTTGAAGTGACTGTTAGTGAAGGCGAGTCATCCACAATTCATCGCGTAGAAATAGATGAGGATTATTATAAATATCTGACCGATGGCGTTATTGTGCCTGTTGACTTAGTAAAAAAATCTTTTAAATTTCTTCTTGTTCGCGAGCCGAAAGAGTCCATATTAAAGCAATTTAATCTGCGAGAAATCTCGCGTTACTTTTCAGAATACGAAAAGGAAATCAAAAAGTGATGGAAATCTTTGTTTCTACGAACAAGAGAAAAGAAGTCGTTGATATTACCCAGCGCGTTCAGGAAGCTCTAAAAAACATAAGCGCGAAAAGTGGTGTTTGTCATATTTTTCTAACGCACACAACCGCCGCGCTTACTACTGCAGATTTGGATCCGGGCACGGATCTTGATATGTTAGATGCTTTTGAGGCTATTGTACCACCGCATAAGAGCGCCGCAGAACCAGCCCGCCCCGCTTCGCTTGGCGAGGCCGGGGAGCACAAACTCGGTTCACGGCAAGAAACTCGGTGCGGGGCAGGTAAAATAAAATATCGGCACCCCCACAACCCAGAGCATGTAGGGGATCACATTATGTCTTCGCTTATCGGAGCTTCGGTCTTGGTACCGGTGAGGGGCGGGGAGCTTGTTCTCGGAACATGGCAGAGGGTTGTGCTTATAGAGCTTGATGGCCCCCGGGAGCGAAATCTTGTGTTAAACTTTACTGAGAATGGCTAAATTAGTTTTTGACATAGAAACTGCTGGGGAAGACTTTGATTCACTTGATGAGACGACCCAAAAAACACTAACGCGCTGGGTTTCACAGTCGTATATAGAGGGGTCTCCTGAATACGAAAAGGCGATTGAGAAGGTGAAAATGGAAACGGTTTTTTCTCCCGCGACTTCACAGATTGTTGCAATTGGTATTCTTGACTGCGATAAAGACAGGGGAGTTGTTTATTTTCAGGCGCCAGGAGAAAAGATGGGGGCGTTTGAAGAGGATGGCATCGAGTTTAAGCCGACAACTGAGAAGGAGATGTTAGAGAGATTTTGGTATGGGGTCAAGGAGTATGATGAACTTATAAGTTTTGCTGGTAGAACATTTGATGTTCCATTTATACTAATTCGTTCCGCGGTTCACGGTATTCGCGCAACAAAAGACCTGATGTCTAACCGCTATCTTGGGAGCCAGAAGTTTGGAGCTCTCCATGTTGATTTGTTAGACCAACTTAGTTTTTACGGCGCTTTTCGAAGGCAGACACTACATGCCTTTACGCGCGCGTTCGGCATTAAAAGCCCGAAGGCGTCCGGTGTTTCTGGGGACAATGTAACAGAGCTTTTTAATGAGAAAAAATATAAAGATATTGCGCGATATAATGCAAGAGATTTACACGCGACAAAGGAGCTTTATGAATATTGGAATGCATACATTCGGTTTTAGATCGCATTATATAATTAATTTATATGGGCAAGATGGTAAGTGAATATACTAAAAAATATTTTTTCGACTTTTTCTGAACTCACTTATATTCAGTGTTTTGGTTTTTTGTGAAAAATATGTTTTATAAAACTTTATAAGAATTATGATGTGTCAATTTTTAATTTACCTTTTTTCGAGCGTAGGGTACAATGAAGGTTGGAGCGGTAAGCACGGGCACTCACTTAACACCGAGTATTGGTAGTGCACCATGCCGCTCCTTTTTAGTGAGTATGCGATCCAAAACTACAAATACATCCGAATCTACAAATAATAAGATATTGTAAGATTTAATTTATTCGGGACATTCGGATATAATTCGGGTTATTCGGATCGGTCACTAATTGATATGCAGATAGGTAAAAGGGTAGAATTAAAAAATTTTTCGAGCATCAAAATTGGAGGCTCCGCGCGCGATTTTGTAAGCGCGGATAATGCTGGTGAACTTATAGACGCCCTGCGGGTCGCAAGGCAGGTTAAACTACCAGTCTTCGTTTTAGGAGGCGGAACGAACATTCTTTGGAGTGATCACGAGTTTTACGGTGTCGTTATTCGACCACTTATCGCTGATGTTGAGGTAAAAGGGAACCGCATTTTTGCGGGTGCCGGCGTGCTGGTGTCGGACCTTGTTTACACCTCGATTACTTATGGGCTTGCCGGACTGGAATGGGCGGGCGGATTGCCGGGGAGCTTTGGCGGTGCCATCTTTGGAAACGCAGGGTGTTTTGGCGGTGAAATCAAAGATTTAGTGGAGGAGGTCGTAAGCCTTGATATGGATACATTGAAACTCAAGCGAAGAGATTGCGAGAATTGCAAATTTATGTACCGATGGAGTGTTTTTAAGAGCGATGACACTCGTGAAATAATTTTGGGAGCTACTCTAAAACTAAAACCTGGTGATAAGAGATATTTATACGAAAGCGTGCAGTCAAAAATTCGGTATCGTGAAGAACGCCAGCCGTTAGATCAGCCTAATATCGGTAGTATATTTAAGAATGTAAAAGTTGATGGACTATCCGACGAGCTTGTTTCTCCGCACCGCGAGGCGATTAAAATAGATCCGTTTCCGGTTATTCCCGCTGCACACTTAATTGACAAGGCAAACCTAAAAGGCGCGGGTGTCGGTGGCGCTATTGTTTCACCAAAGCACTCAGCTTTTATCGTAAACACTGGCAACGCCTTGTCTTCTGATGTTATTGAGTTAATGGACCACATCAAAAGTAAAGTTTATTCTGATTTTGGCATTGAGCTTGAGGAGGAGATAAGAATCGTGGAGGTTTAAGTACGTAAGCTGGAAGTTGATGGTGGCACTATCGTTTGCCACAGCATCGCTCGGATAAAACAAATATACAAAGTACACTTCTTTTCTCCTCGCTCGCCGTGGTGGCACTATCGTTTGCCACGGTTTCGCTCGAAGAAAACAAATATACAAAGTGCACTTCTTTTCTTCTCGCTCGCCGTGGTGGCACTATCGTTTGCCACGGTTTCGCTCGAAGAAAACAAATATACAAAGTGCACTTCTTTTCTTCTCGCTCGCCGTGGTGGAGTTTGGGTATGTTTAAGTTAATTACCCTTAATACTTGGGCAGGAAGAGTAAATAAAATTTTGGATTTTTTGAAGAGTAATATAGATATAGACATATATTGTTTTCAGGAAATATATAATGGTCCACCAAACTACCTCACACAAGGTGAGTTTAAAGCCAATGTGGAGATTTATTCCGACATCGCGAAAATTTTACCAAATCATGTTGGCTATTTTCGCACTCAATACAATGATAATTTTGGATTAGCCACCTTCATAAATGAGAAGATGGGGCCAGTTAAAGAAGAGGAGACTTATATCTACAAAAGCAGAGGATATAAGTCAGATTTTCATACAGCCGATCATGCGCGTAATCTCCAGTCACTATCCTTTAATATAAATGGCAGAGAGCTGAATATTTTTAACCTTCATGGTTTGTGGAACGGCATGGGTAAATCTGATAGTGAATACAGGTTGGAGCAGTCCAGAAGGATAGTTGCGTACACAGATCAATTTACTGGCAGTAAAATACTTTGTGGTGACTTTAACCTCTTGCCGAACACAAAGAGCATTAAAATAATTGAAGAAAGCGGGATGAAAAATTTAATTACAGATAATGGAATCATTTCAACGAGAACTTCTTACTACAAGAAGGATATACGCTTTGCAGATTATGTATTTACAAATGACAAGGTAGAAGTTTTTAGTTTTGAGGTAGTAGAGGATGAGATATCAGATCACTCGGCTCTTAAACTGGCATTTGAGCTAAAGTAAGAAGTAAGATAACTTGAGTACTGCCTCCTATTTACTAACTTATTCATATTCGTATAATGGCTATAAGATGCAAATAGATATCCAGACTATTGGGTTTGATTTAACACCAACTCTTCGTGCGCATATTGAGAATAAAATTGGCGGAATTGAAAAGTTTTTACGCAAATTTGATAAAAGTTCGATTCACGCGAGAGTTAGACTTGAGCGCCTAACACAACGCCACCGACACGGTAACGTTTTCCATGCGCAGATTAATTTACACGCCCCTGGTATGACGCTTTTAGCAGAGCACAATGACGAGAATATCTGGAAAGCAATAAGAGAAGCAAGGCGTAAGCTCAAGCGTGAAATTCGCAAGAACAAAGTACGCTAAACCTATATGCCCCTTAAATTTTTAAAAAGCCGTGCGGACGGTGCTAAGCCGCCCGCTGAAATAGGAAAAATAAATGACCTTGAAAAAGAAATAGGGAGTTTTTCTGATGACGATTTTAAAAAGGAAAGCGCGAGCCTTCGTGAACGCGCGAGAGGCGGAGAGGACTTAAAGGAGCTTTTACCGAGAGCGTTCGCGCTTGTACGAGAAGCCGCAAAAAGGACTCTTGGACAACGACACTATGATGTCCAGCTTTGGAGTGGGCTTGTCATACATAATGGCGGTATTGCGGAGATGAAAATGGGTGAGGGTAAAACGCTCGCTTCAACAGCGCCTATATATCTAAACGCCCTGTCAGGTAAGGGTGTTCATGTTATAACGGTCAATGAATATCTAGCAAAGCGTGATGCGGTATGGATGGGGGAGATTTATGATTTTCTCGGACTCAAAGTCGCGTGTCTTGTTCACGATGGCGCGCTTGCTTATGACTCTGACTGGAAAGTAAGTGAGGAAGAAAAGGCAAAGGTTGATGCAGAGCGTGATTTGACCGGAGCTTTTAATATTCAGGAAGACTTTTTGCGTCCGATTTCTCGTAAAGAGGCGTATGAGGCTGAAATAGTTTACGGGACAAATCATGAGTTTGGTTTTGATTATCTTCGTGATAACCTACGCGCTGATGTCTCCGAGCAGGTACAATCAAAACTTAACTTTGTGATTGTAGATGAGGTCGACTCCATATTAATTGATGAAGCGCGTACGCCACTTATTATCTCATCACCCGACACAGGCTCAGGGGGACACTATAAAGTTTTTGCGAAAGCCGTTGGGCAATTGACTGTTGGTGACGACTATCTCGTAGATGAAAAATTAAAATCAGTAGAGATTTTAGAGCAAGGGATAAATAAGGTTGAGAAAATTACGGGTATAAAAGATCTATATGCTGTTGAAAATTTGCGCCTTGTAAGTTATTTGGACGCAAGTTTAAAGGCAAAGGCAATTTTCCAGATAGATAAGGAATACGTTGTAAAAAACGGCGAGGTTGTGATAGTAGATCAGTTTACTGGGCGAATGATGCCCGGTCGTCGCTATTCGGCGGGACTACATCAGGCCATCGAGGCCAAAGAGGGGCTTAATGTAAAAGACGAGTCGCGAACAGTCGCTCAAATTACAATCCAAAACTATTTTCGTCTTTATAGTAAACTTGCCGGCATGACGGGCACAGCCCAGACTTCGGCCGAGGAATTTGACAAAGTTTATGGCATGAAAGTTGTAAGTATCCCGACTAATCGTCCGCTTATAAGAGACGACGCTTCGGATGTTGTTTATAAAACACTTGATGCTAAATATAATGCGGTTGCAAATGAGGTTAAAGCTCGTAACGAGAAGGGGCAGCCGGTGCTTTTAGGGACGATTTCAATTGATAAAAACGAGCTCCTTTCTAGTTATCTACAGAAGGCAGGTGTTCCCCACGAGGTCCTGAATGCAAAAAATAACGAGCGGGAGGGTTCGATAATTGCCCAAGCTGGTAGGGAGGGGGCGGTCACCGTCGCTACGAACATGGCCGGTCGCGGGATCGACATTATTTTAGGTGGTAATCCTTCGATCAAGGAGAACTCAGAAAAAGTAAAAGACTTGGGTGGCCTACATGTTATAGGAACTGCGCGTCACGATGCACGGAGAATTGATAACCAGTTAAGGGGCCGCGCGGGACGCCAGGGTGACCCTGGGTCATCGCGGTTCTTCCTTTCACTTGAGGATGATCTCATGCGTGTTTTTGGTGGTGAGCGAATCCAGGGCTTTATGGAGAAATTTGACTTGCCGGAGGATATGCCGATTGAGAATAAAATGATTTCCAAGGCCGTTGAGCAGGCGCAGGGTAAGGTTGAGGGATTTAACTTTGACTCTCGTAAACACCTTCTTGATTATGATGATATTTTAAACAAACAACGCGGAGCGTTTTATAAGAGGCGTCAGGAATTTGTTGAAGCCGTGAGTCGCGCAAGAACGGGCGAAGATAAGAAGATTAAAATTAAAAATCCGGAGAAAATTCGTGAAGTTTTAAATGAATCTATTCATAATGCTCTTTTTAGACTCAGTGAGACTAATGCTGTAGAAGATAAGCGTCAGGAATTTTTTGCGCGCGCGGGTATCCCGGAGGATATAAAGGATGAAGAGGGGATAAAAGAGTTTGCAGAAAAGCGTATAAGTAATTTTAATGAGACAATTTTACTTGCTGTCGGTCACCAACTTTTGGATGTCTGGAATATGCTTTGGATGAATCACTTAGAAGATATAGAGGCACTTTCAGAGTCTGTCCGTCTTCGCGCGTATGGCCAGCGTGACCCGCTTGTTGAATATAGAAAGGATGGGCGGACATTTTTTGACAGGATGCAGGCTTACTTTGATGAGTGGGTTTTTACAAATATATTTAATGTCCGTGAGTTAACGGAGGAAGAGGTAGAGGAGAGGCGCAGGCACATTGCTGTTGTTCATAATCCAAAATTTAAGGGTGTCGGTCGCAACGCTCCGTGTCCGTGCGGAGCGAAACGCCCTGATGGGCGCCCAAAGAAGTTCAAGCAATGCCATGGCTAAATCAATCTCGCTACGAGATTGATCGCCCGATCATTTTGTATATACAAAATGATTTAGGGATGGCATTGTTGGTGGTTCTGGTAAGACATATTTTGCGAGGCGTTTCTGTAAAGATTTTTCCGCGGTTCACCTAAACAGTGATATGCTAAGAATTAGTATTTTTGATGAGCCCAAGTACACTCCCCACGAAACCGTTCTGTATTTGGTGCTATGGATGCTATGTCGGAAGAGATTTTATCTACTGGGAATAGCGTGGTTTATGACGCCAACTCAACCCTGAGGATGTACAGGGTGCGTCTCCAGAAAATTGCTGAGGAGAATGGGGCAGACTATATTCTTTTGTGGTTTAAAATCAGCGAACAAGAGGCTTTAGATAGACAGTACACTTTCTTATGAGGAGCAGAAAAAAATAGTATTAGATGAGATAGAATAAATTGGCTACGGTGGGCTGGTAGTAGCCCAGACGCGGGAATCCGTAGGGTTCTATCTGGATTGTGGGTATGGGTTCACGGCTCGTTCTAAAAATAGAAGAACCCCGCACAGGAGGTTCTCCTGTGTGGGGTTTGTTAGGTTTGGACCTCTTGAATTCCTTCAAGAAGCTGATTTGCGAGCCGGATAAGCTCTTCATCATCCTTTCCGCCCCCGAAATACAGAAGGCGAGCTTCTTCTTCTTCGATCATCTTTTTGGCTCTGTCAAACACGCAATTTGTTATCTCTGCGTATGTTTGCCAGAACTGTTTGTTAAACCTTTGCGCTTTTTTAAAGCGCCAAAGATACCACATGGATGCAACGTGAGTATTGATTTTCCTGTGAAATCTTGGGCTCTTTTTGTGCTCAAGAAACATCACCCTTTCCTTCAGGCGCCTGTATTTGGATAGGTGTTGTCCGAAGAGTTTCTCGAACCCCTCGGATATACTGTTTATTCTCAAATCATGGGCGCCGCCGGGGGCTTTTTTTGTAGTCATAATCCCTCCTTCTTGGGATTGTTGTCGATTACAATTAGGTGAGCGTCTTCAAAGCCAGTATTCCCTTACTGGCACTCAAGAACTCGTCTTATTGTAGTTTTTCTATGGATTATTTTGTAAAAGAGCTTACACCCCCCAAAACTTTATAAAGACTAGCAAATTTATGTAGTATATGTCAAATTTGCGACATAAGAGCTTGGTGTCGTGTTATATGGTGTTTATTGGTTTTTATAGATTTTGTTTTGTGTAATAAAGACGCTGTGTAAAAAGGAGGTTGATATATTTAAACAAACACAAAGATAACCTATTTTATTTTTTATTCCACCGTCGTATGATACATGCAAGGTGATAGGTTATAGGTGAGAGGTGATATAAAATAACTAATAGAAAATCTAAAGCCTAACACCTATAACCTCAGTTTTTATGAAACACGAGTCTCGCGGAAATATAGATTTTGTACTGCACGACATTCGTCATCCTGTGGCGGCTGTCATGCGGGTAAGGAAAAAGCCAAGGAAAAACTCTCCTTGGGGCGCGATTACGAGGGCATTTTTTGTGACAGCGTTAATTTTTATCGTTGGCCTTGGATTATACAGAACTGACACACTCTCGCCAATTAAGAATATTCAAACACTATTAGCCGAGCCCTTTACTACTAACTCAAATGGGAATGTGGAGTTGATCGGTGCACCTGAGGGTAGATTACTACTTAACCTTTTTGGAAAATTTGGAAACTTACTTGGAACTGCTGTGGGCTTAGGTGAGAATATGGGAGTGCTTGATGAGCGTGGATTTTATCTTGTACTTAACGATGGTGGTGAAGAGCTTGTTGGTATTTTACAGGATATACATGGTGACTTAGAAAAGCTTAATAATTTAAAGTTAAACCTTGAGGAGTATTTACCCGGTGTTAATATGCCAATTAATGCTGATGCGTTAGATAGCCTCGCCACTCTTCGTGATGGGCTCGGGAGTCTCATAAGTTTTATTGATGTGCCTGAAAAAAGACATATAATTCTTTTATTTGAAGATCAGTCAAAGATAAGACCATCTGGTGGTTTTATTGAAAGTTATGCGAAGGTAACCCTTGATAGGGGCGCAATATCAGATATCAAGGTAAATGATATTTATTATACTGACAGTCAATTGTCATTAAACATCATTCCACCACTTCAACTTGTGCACATAATCTCTAATTGGGGAGCGCGTGATGCAAGTTGGTTCTTTGATTATCCCACCTCAGCCGAAAAAACTATTCAATTACTCGACGCCTCAGGCGTGTATGCCTCTTACAGCACTGTGTTTGATGGAGCAATATCTGTAAATATGCATGTCATAAGTGATATGCTTGCAGTTGTGGGGCCAATTAAGCTGCAAAAGTACGACATTATGCTTACGGGTGAAAACCTTATTGATAAGATGCGGGACAGGGCCGGAGGATTGTATGACGAAAACAAGACACAAAGCCAGGGGCAGATTTTGGGCGCTATGATGCCAGTTATGCTTGATCGCTTGGGGAAGCTTAGCCATAGTCAAACAAGGGATGTTACGCTACTGTTTTTAGCTCGCATGATTAACAAAGACATTAAGTTTTATCTCAGAGATCAGGAGTTGCAGGAGTTTGTAAAAGAGATGGGGTTCGCTGGTGATGTTTATCAATTAGCAAACGATTTTAATGGAGACTATCTTGCGGTTGTAAACGCGAATGTGTCTGGGAGCCAATCTGACACATTTATTGATCAATCTATCGCGCTTGAGTCTCTTATTACTTCCGGCGGAATTGTGCAGAATCGTCTGTCTGTAGTGCACACCTACAAAGAGGTGAGCAAGCAAGGGCTGCCCAATGCTTTGCGTAATCAGAATTTTGTAAAAATTTTTACACCCCCTAACGCAAAGCTTGTTTCCGTTTCGGGAGTAATGCCAAGGGTATTACTACCACTTGTAGACTATAAAATATTGGACTATACAACTAATCCGACGCTCGATATAATTGAGGGTACACGTGAGGTTATGGACGGGTTTGGGGTTGAGCGATATGTGGAGTTTGGTAAAAATGTGTTTGCTATGTGGCCATTGGATAGAAGTGGAAATACAAATAAAATTGAGATTAACTATACAAATCGTGTTAAAGTTTACGATGGTGCAAAATATAAGTTTGTTTTTGATAAGCAGTCAGGGATTGAATCGTCTTTAAGCTATACAATTTTTGCGCCTCCTGGATATTTATGGAAAGAATCTCAAAGCTCAAGGTTTGTGTTCAAAAGCGAGGCGGTTCTCAGTCGTACTACCATTAATCTTACATTTATAAAGGATGAATAATAAAATTAGGAATTTTGTAATTATTGCGCATATTGATCACGGAAAATCAACGTTAGCTGATAGGATGCTTGAGATTACAGGGACTGTGTCGTCTCGCAATATGCGCGAGCAGTATTTGGATTTATTAGAGCTAGAAAGAGAGCGGGGAATTACAATAAAGATGGCCCCTGTTCGCATGGTTTATAAAGTTCGAGATATTGGAAATGTTGGAGGTGAGCAAATCCAACAAGCAAAGCGATCTGATAGTTCGAACAGTTCCAACAAATTCATTCTGAATTTAATTGATACCCCTGGTCATAGTGACTTTTCATACGAAGTTTCACGTGCTTTAAAGGCGGTTGAGGGGGCTGTTCTTTTAGTTGACGCGGGTCAGGGAATTCAGGCGCAGACATTAGCTAATCTTAAGTCTGCAAAAAACGCAGGACTTACAATAATAGGTGCACTAAATAAAGTTGATTTGAATCCCGATGGTGTTGATAGGTTAGCAGAGGATCTCGCAAAATTAATAAACGCAAAGCCCGAAGATATTCACCGTATCTCCGCAAAAACTGGCGACGGCGTTGAGAAACTATTAAACGCTGTAATAGAAAAAATACCTGCTCCGCAAGAGATAGCAGAAAGGGCAGCGCTTATTTTCAGCTCACTCTACGATGATCACAAGGGGATTATCGCGTTTGTCCGTGTTTTTGGTGGCAGTTTTAAATGTGGTGACTCCGCAAAGCTTCACGCACTTGATAAAACATTAAAAGTGAAGGAGGTAGGGTATTTTACTCCCCAACTCTCCGTTTTCGACACACTTGATGTAGGTGAGATAGGGTATATAGCAACTGGCCTTAAAGATACAGATGCAATAAGGATTGGGGATACGATTGGCGAGAAGTCTCTACCTGGATTTCTAGTACCCAATCCGGTGGTTTTTGTCACGATTTATCCTCACGACGCAAATGATTATGAGGACTTTAAGACATCTCTTTACAAATTACGACTTGATGATTCTTCTATAGAGATTACACCAGATACGAGTCCGGTACTTGGTCGTGGATTTAAGTGTGGTTTTTTGGGTAGGCTTCATTTTGAAATTGTTATGCAGAGGTTAGAGCGTGAGTTTGGGCAAGAAATTGTAAATAGTTTTCCGTCAGTAGCGTATAAGGTTAAGATAGCCTCCGGGGAAGAAATAACCGTAGAAAACGCAAAAGAATTTCCAAATGAATATGTAGGCGTAACGGAGCCGTATACGAAACTTACAATAATTACTCCTGGTACATATCTTAGTTCTGTTTTGAATTTAAAAAGACTTTTCCGTTTTGGTGAGATTAAAACTCACACATCGGGTGATAGTATGGTTATATCAACAGTTATGCCGCTTGCGGACATCGTGCTTGATTTTGATGATAAGTTGAAGTCGGTCTCGCAGGGCTTTGCTTCTTTTAGCTATGAATTTTCTGGATACAGAGATGCCGAAGTTAAAAAAATAGATATTTATATTGCAAGTGAGCTTGTTTCTGGGCTCTCACGCATAGTTCCAAAAGATGACGTGCAACGTGAAGCACGAAAGATGGCAAAAAAATTAAAAGAACTTTTGCCTAGAGCACAATTCGCTCAAGCAATCCAAGTGAAAGTTGGTGGGGACATTATAGCTCGTGAGACAATATCGCCACTTAGAAAAAATGTAACTGGAGATTTATATGGCGGGGACAGAACTAGGAAGGATAAACTTTTAAAGAAGCAACAGAAAGGAAAAAAGCGTCTTAAGGAGCGAGGGCGTGTTGATATACCACCCGATGTATTTCGTGAGTTATTGAAAAGATAATACTCTTTTTGTAAACTATAATATATGAATAATAAGGGTGTTAAAGTACTTGTTTTGCTTATATTTATTGTTATATTGGGTGGGATTTTATTTCAAGCTTATACAATTAATTTTGATAGGCGTGCACTAAAATTAGAAACAGCTAAAGTTACAGACGAACTTAATCTCTTGCACGAGGGTAATGAGAGGCTATATCGTGATATTGAATATTTTTCCGATCCACATAATTTGGAAAAAGAATTGCGTGCAAGATTTAATTACCGACTTCCGCATGAACGTTTAATCATTGTGGTCCCAAAAAAGACCCAACCTTAACTAATTTGCAAGTTGCATATAAATGAAAAAACGCGCCCAGTTATTTGGTGGCATAACCCATGGTCTAGGGCGGGGTTATAGAAATTATTTAATCTGGGCTTTGCTTGGGGTTGACGGTAACCGCATTATTTACTTTAATGAGTGTTGATATATTAATCTTGTGGTGTCCAGTAAGAAGAGTCATTAAATAGGGTGCTGATAAGATTTATTATCACAGAATAAATAATAGTAAGAAAATATGAGTAAATTTGCAGTTATAGAAACGGGTAGTAAACAGTATAGGGTTTTTGTGGGTGATAAGATAAAAGTGGAGAAGCTCAACACCGAAGAGGGGGATAGTTTCTTATTTGACAGGGTTCTTTTGTCTAATAATAACGATGATATTGAGATAGGTTATCCATATTTAAAAGGAGTAAAAGTTGAGGCAAAGGTTTTGCAACAGGGGAGGTCTGATAAGGTGATTGTATTTCGTTATCACCCTAAGACTAGGTATAGAAAAAAGAAGGGACACAGACAACCCTTTACCGAGGTTGAGATAACAAATATAAATAGTAATTAGTTCCAATTCTCGTCCTGAGTAAAATCGAATGGACAAATATAAATAGTAATTAGTTCCAATTCTCGTCCTGAGTAAAATCGAATGGGTAAAGATTAGTAGCTGATAAGTTACTAGTTTTCACCCTTGATCCGCCGAGCGTGCAAGAATCATCAGCTTTAGCTGGTGATTTTTTATCCCGCTTGTTCGCTCCTGTCTGTGCTCCATCGGTCATAGCCTTTGGCAGCGTGCGACAGATATGCAGATCCGGCGGGAGCACCCTTAGGGGTTACTTGACAATAAGGCTTTTAGTTGGTATAAAGAGTGGGAAATAGGAAATACCTATTTGATTGAACCTTAACTATTAGGAGGCAAGAATGTCTGAAATAACAGGCCCCGCGTGGCAGATAAGAGAGAGCCAGCGTCAGCGGTTTCTAGAAGGACTCATGCGTGAAGCGTGGGGCGCAGCTGATGAGTTGGCTATGGGAGGGGATCGTGAATTCTTCAAGGCGCTCTCCGCGGAGATTATATGCTTCGTTGTAACCCCCTCTGCTCCGTGGATTTCTGCGAGTACACACGACTTTCTGGCGAACGTCGTTGTTCCTCTGATGAGGACATTCTCCCGTAGTCACGTGGAGAGGGAAGCGTTGCTTGCGAGGTTTCTCGAGGAGCACGTGTTACCGGAGGCTCTGAGCCACCGGTACAGAGAGCTCCGCCATCAGGAGCTTGAGGATCCTGAACTTGTTTTTCACGCAAAAAGAGCGACGGACGAAGTTACAGTCACGGTTGGCTAACTGGCGTCGTTCCTGCCAAGAGGGAAGCGTGCGGTGTGGTAGAATACCGCCCGCGCGCTTCCCTTCTGCCACCTTCTGCCAAGAAGGTGGCTTTCTTTTTTGTTACTAACAAGCTAACAAACCAACAAACTAACGAGCTAATGAGCTATCAAGCTAACCCACCATTCATGCTATAATTTTAAAACAATGTTCAAGCTCTATAATACACTTTCAAGAAAAAAAGAAGTTTTTAAGCCCCTAAAAAAGACTGTAACGCTTTATACTTGTGGACCGACGGTATACGACTTTGTTCACATTGGAAATTTACGCACATACATTTTCCAGGATATTTTGAGGCGTACTCTTGAATTCAACGGACACAACATAAAGCATGTGATGAACATCACGGACATTGAAGACAAGGTAATCAATCGCTATAAAAAGGAAAAGCTAAAAAGCATTTTTGAAATTACAAAGCCGTTCACGAAAGCTTTTCTTGAGGATGCGGACAAGCTCAACATCAAGCGTGCCCATAAATATCCGACGGTAACTGGGAGCCTCAAGGCGATAAATAATCTTATAAAGAAATTAGAAAAGAACGGACTCACATACAAAGGTAGGGACGGCTCTACTTATTTTGATATTTCAAAGTTTAAAAATTACGGGCGGCTTGCGCGCCTTGGGGGCGTAAACTTAAAGGCGGGAGCGCGGGTTTTGTCCGACGAGTATGGGAAAAACGAAGCTGCAGACTTTGTTTTATGGAAGGCAAAGAAAAAGGGGGAGCCATCATGGAAAAGCCCTTTTGGCGACGGCCGTCCTGGCTGGCATATCGAGTGTTCAGCGATAAGTACAGCAAACTTGGGAGATACAATAGATATTCACACGGGCGGAGTGGACTTAATTTTTCCTCATCATGAAAATGAAATAGCGCAGTGTGAGGGTGCTACTGGGAAAAGATTTGTAAAATATTGGGTGCATAGTGAGCACTTACAAGTAAATGGGAAGAAAATGGGGAAGTCTCTTAAAAATTTTTATACACTTCGTGATATTGAAAATAAGGGATTTGATCCCTTATCATATCGCTACTTTGTTCTGGGAGCTCACTATCGCGCCAAGCTTAACTTCACATGGAAAGCACTCGGTGGAGCAGAGAAGGCATTATATAATCTTTATCACGACTTCGCACTTTTGGGATTTCTTTCAAAAAGTGATAAGCGAAAGGGGGGTACTAGGGGTTATGAAAGGAAGTTTAAAGATGCCATTGATGATGATTTAAATACTCCTCGAGCACTATCAGTTATTCATCAACTAATATCTGACAGTGAAGTTGGAGCAAGAATAAAAAGAGAAGCTCTTTTAAGATTTGACAAGGTACTTGGGCTTGACATAGAAAGAGCCGACAAAATGGCAACGCCCCCGATAGACATTAAAAAACTTGTTGTACTTCGTGGAAAATATAGAAGTAATGAACAGTTTATTAAGGCGGATGACTTGAGAAAAAAAATTGAACGTTTAGGATATATAATAGAAGATACATCATTAGATTCTTTTGTATGGCCAAAAATGTAAAAATTCCACCACAAGACATAGGTGCAGAGCAATCTGTTTTAGGTGCGCTTATGATAGATAAAGATTCGATTTCACTTGTCGCAGATCTTTTAATTGCCAAAGATTTTTATAAAAAATCTCACGAGGTTATATATGAGGCGATTTTGAATCTTTGGGAGGGAAGGGGGCCGATTGATGTATTGAGTGTTACAACCGAGCTTAAAGATAGAAAGAAATTGAAAGAAATTGGTGGCTCTACATATTTAACCGAGCTTGTAAACTCAGTGCCCACAGCTTCACATATAGAGCACTACGCAAAAACCGTAAAAGAAAAGGCGGTCCTAAGGGATCTTATAAGGGCGTCCGCAGAAATTACGGAGCGCGTATTTGACACTCCTGAAGATTTAGATGAAATGCTTGATAGTGTTGAGCAAAGTATTTTTGCTATATCACAGAGATCGCTTGTCCGGCACTTTGGGCATATAAAAGATGACTTAAAAGAAGCATATGCGCGTATTGAGAAGCTACACGAAGGAGGGGGAGACGAACATCGTTTGCGTGGGGTCCCAACTGGATTTTCTGGAGTTGATAATATACTCTCTGGTCTTCAGCGCTCAGAGTTTATTATCGTTGGTGCGCGCCCATCGTATGGTAAGACGTCATTTGTTTTAGACATCGCGCGCCATGTAGCGGTAAATGAAAATCAGCCCGTAGGAGTTTTTTCTTTAGAGATGAGTAGGGAGCAGGTTATCGACAGGTTTATCTCGGCAGAAGCGCAGGTTGATCTTTGGAAGCTTCGCACCGGACGACTAAGTAGCGAATCGGACTTTAGTATGATCCAAGCAGCCTTTGATAGATTAAATAAGGCACCGCTTTTTATAGACGACACGCCCTCACCCAACATCGTGCAAATTCGCTCTATGGCGCGGCGCTTGCAGACCGAGCAAGGCAAATTGGCCCTTCTCGTTATTGATTACTTGCAGCTGATTCAGCCAAGAAAGAATTATGAAAGCGTTGTTCAGCAAGTAACTGAAACTTCGCGTGGTATTAAAAGTTTAGCAAGAGAGCTTGATGTTCCGATTTTGACAGTCTCACAGCTTTCACGCGCGGTTGATCAGAGGGAAATCAAGATTCCACGGCTTTCGGATCTGCGAGAATCCGGCTCCATAGAGCAGGATGCGGATGTTGTTATGTTTTTGTATCCGAAAGATATGGGTAAGTTAGATGTCCTGCCTGAGGACCAGAATGTGGTTGAGATAATAGTCGCTAAGCACCGCAATGGCCCGCAGGGCACAGTTAGATTATTTTTTGATAAACAAAAGACGAGCTTCCAAACAATAGACGAAACGCATCAGTATGAAAGTACCGGAATCAATCAAGAAATTCGTTGATATTTTTTCCGCGCTCCCTGGGATAGGACCAAGGCAAGCGATACGTCTTGCTTTCTATTTTGTGCGTAGTGGTATTAGCTTTCAGGATGAAGCTATAGGGGCTATAGCGGATTTAAAAAAAATTCAACTTTGTAAAAACTGTTTTTACATTCACGAAAATGCGAATGAACTTTGTGATTATTGCGGAGACAAGGGGCGTGATCAGTCAGTTATCGCAGTTGTAGAAAAAGAAACGGACATAATATCTATGGAAAACACTGGAAAGTTTAATGGCAGATACTTGGTTCTCGGAGACTTGCGGAGAAATGGAGTACTTGAGCCCAGTCAGAGGTTAAGAATAAAAAGTTTGATTGGCTGGATTGAGGGAGAGTTGAACGGTAGTGCGGATGAGATTATTATCGCGACGAGTCCAACCGTAGAGGGAGGAATAATTGCGGATATCATAGCTCAGGAGTTAAAGCCCTTTGCGAAAAAAATTTCTCGCCTCGGGCGTGGTATCCCTACTGGAGGAGAGGTTGAGTTTGCCGACCAAGAGACATTGGGAAGCGCAATTATAGGGAGAGGCTAAGTATAAATATATCCCCACACTAACAGTATGACGAATAGGAAACTTGAGGAACGAAGGGCGCGCGCTAAAAAAATTAATAAGAAACTTAAAAAACTTTTCCCCGACGCAGAAATTGAGCTAAAATATAAAAATCCGCTACAACTTTTGATAGCCGTAATTTTATCCGCGCAAGCGACCGATAAGAAGGTAAATGAGATAACAGGTGAGCTCTTCAAAAAATACAAAACACTTGATGACTATGTTAATGCAAGGCCAGTTGAGTTTGAAAAAGACATTCACCAGAGTGGTTTTTTCAGGAGTAAAACAAAAAATATCTTAGGTGCTACAAAAAAAATAAAAGAAGACTATGGGGGAGAGGTTCCAAAAACTATGGATGAGATACTTACACTACCTGGCGTTGCAAGAAAGACCGCGAATATTGTTTTGAGAAATGCATATGGAGTTATAGAAGGAATTGCAGTTGATACACATGTTGCGAGATTATCACAAAAACTTGATCTTACTGATAATAAAGATCCTGTGAAAATCGAGCAAGATTTGATGAAAATAATTCCAAAGAGAGATTGGGGAGACTTTAACCACAGGCTTGTTTTATACGGTAGATATATTTGTATAAGGAGGCACCATAGAGATTGTGGAGAACACCCACTTTCCCAGATTTACCCGAAAGCCCGACACAAGTGGCCGTAGGAAGGAATTGGGAATTATGAATTAAGACACCCCCGTTTTTTATCGTTGCATGTTCGACGCAGTAGAATAAACACATTTAAAAAAAGAAATCGACGCTTGTGGCGTCGATGTGTGCGAGAAGACTCCCTCCCCGCCCTCACTCTCTGTGTTAATAGGGGAATCAGAGAGGTACGCTGGTGGGGGTTACCTGCGTTATGGACGGGGAGGGAAATCTTGGATTTTTAGGGACTGCTCTGACCCTGGAGGGAGTGGGAGAAACTTGCGCAAAGCGAGAATGCGCAAATTCGGTGAGCCCCGTTGTACAGTAGAGCTCGTGAACCAGGGTCAGGGCAGTCCGAGGTGGACGCCGTCAATCGTGGACCGTCGATCGACAGAAGGGCGTCCGTTGAGAATTTGTAAAGATCAGAACCTTGCACCTATTGTGCAACCATTATCACTAGTTTATATAGATTTATATATTAAAGTCAATGGGGGCCGGTAATGTGCACACACATATGGCGGTTTTCCCTAGAATGGGAGAATGGCAATATATATGGCACAAACAATTAAAGAAGAGAGGCTAAGATGGGTACTCCCCATAGTTAAAAAGGAGATAAAGCTAGTCGATGCGGCTAAAGTATGTCCGTACGGCAAGAGGACGCTTGAACGCTGGGTGGCAACATACAAGAAAGGTGGAGAAAAGAACCTTGAGCCAAGGTCAACGGAACCGAAGAGATATCGTATTGAGACGCCAATTGCGATCAAGGAGAAGATTATCGCCTTGCGCGGAAAAGAGGATATATGCGCCAAAAAGATACACTGGAGGCTCGAAAAGGAAGGTATTCGTATCCATGAGCGTACTGTCGGCAAGATACTCAAAAAAGAGAGGTTGGTTCGCAAATACAGAGTGAAGAGAGTGAAATACAAATATCTTCGCGCGGAAAGAAAACTCGGTGAACTTATTGAAATTGACGTTAAACACGTTCCCGGAGCCATACAGGGCAGGAAATACTACCAATACACCGCTATTGATACTGCAAGCAGATGGCGTCACTTAGAGGTGTTTGACGAAGAGTGCACATATCACTCCATTGAGTTTCTCAAGATTGTGATGAGGAGATTCCCCCATACAATTGTCGCCATCAAAACAGACAATCACTCCACATTCACCAACTACTATACAGGCACAAACAAAAGGAGTGATATGACGGTCAAAGAGATACACGCACTGGACAAGTTCTGCGCACAACACAATATCACTCACTACCTCATTGATCCTGGAAAGCCATCACAAAACGGCACGGTGGAGAGAAGTCACAGGGAAGACAACAGAAGACTCTTAAATCGCAGGTTTAAAAGTGTGGGTCAGTTGCGCAAAGAGATGAGGGTATGGAATACTAAGTACAACAACCTTGAGCACTGCGGGTTGGGTGGCAAGACACCGAATGAATTCCTTGCCGATTACAAATTAACAAACCCGCCAAATGTGTGTGCCTAAAACAGGCCTGGTGCATACTATTTAACGGGTATGATATTTCTAAATAAGTTTAATAGAACCAGCACAAGCTATTGACAAAAAATAATTACTTGTATATATTATTTACGTTCGCTGGGGGGCTTGCTCTTCAGCGAACATATGAGAACGTCTCTCCCCCAGAGGCGTTCTCTTTTTTATTCCAATACTCCAGGGTTACCTCGGGACACTGAGTACTGGAAGCCCACCTTCTTTTTGGACTATTTCTAGAACAAGTTTCCCATTATCCACTCTGGCCTTTAAAAGCTTAGTGCGGACATTGTCTTGTATTGTGTAGACTCCGGGTTCTGGGTTAAGAGCGCGGATTTTACGGAAGACTTTTTGGGCGACTTTTTTGTGACCACTTTGTGCTTTTTTTAGATCCTTGGGTGAGATGTATCCATCTTCACTTATAAACTTTTTTGTAAATGTCGCCTCAGACTCTTTCTGTGGTTGTGCTTCTAGTTTGTCTAGATTTGGTAGTGTTTTTATAAGAAGCTCTCCAGCAAGGTTGGCAAGTGTGTCGTGTAAAGTAAGATATGTGTCAATTTTTGAAATACTATGCTTCTCTTGTCTAATGATAGGTCCATGGTCTACCTTGGTATCTAAAAGATATAGAGTAATACCACCCTCTGTATCACCTTCGAGAATCGCCCCCTGGATTGGAGATGGCCCACGAAGCTTAGGCAGAAGTGATGGGTGAACGCCGACGATGCCTCCTAGCGCTTTATCTATAACACGAGAGGGGAGTATGTGAGCGTAAGCCGCGACAACACCAACTTTTGCGTTTTCAAATATCTCTTTTGCTAAGCTCGTAAGTTCATTTTTATTTTCCGGCTGAAAAATTTTTGTATCCGGGCTTTTTTGCATTACCAACTCCTTTGTTGGCGGGGGAGTGATAATTTTTTTGCGACCGGCTGGGCGGTCCGGATTGCAAATAAGTATAGAAGGCGGCATATTCGCATCAATCATTTTTTCCAAAATAATTGTTGCGAAGTGTGGTGTTCCGAAAAAAACGTAATTCATTGGAGAGGTTAGGGGTTTTAGGTTAGAGGTTTTAAAACTTTTCGACTGACGTTTTTTCATGATTTTAATCTATCACCTATAACCCATCACCTAACACCTATTTCAGGTAATCGGTTATTAACTTACCATTTAAGTGGTCCATCTCGTGTTGAAAAACTACAGATAACCAACCCCAAGCTTTAATCTTTATTTTTTTACCGTTTTTATCAAATCCCTTAAGTGTTACACGTGACGACCGTGTAACTTGAGATTGGGTGCCCGGAATACTAAGACACCCCTCTTGTCTTGCTTCTGACTCATCGGACTTTTTTGTAATTTCCGGATTAAAAATTGCGTAAAACTTACCGTTAAGATCTACAACGAACAGCCTTAGATCAAGTCCAACCTGATTTGCCGCAAGTCCCATGCCATCAGACTCTATCATTTTTATACGCATTTTTTGTATAAGATCACGAATTTCCTCGCGTGTCATTTTATTAAAATCGAAATCTGGGACCCTTCGTTTTAGAAATCTTTTTTCTTTTCTATTATTAATTTTTAATATCTCCATCAGTTTTTTTTATAAGCTGCATAAAATACGCACCTTTATTTATAACGCCCCTTCGCTCGGCAACTGATTTTGCAACTTTTAATAAATTATAGGGGTCGCCGTCTTTTGCAAGTTTCATATAAAGAGATTTATGCTTTTTGTCATCTAGGATTTCTGCTATCTCAAGACCAATAAGCTGGTGTTCACTATATATTCTAGATTCTTTTTTTCTCCTTTTTAATTCCTCAAGGTAGTCCATAAAGCAAAAAATAAATTTATGATATATTATCAGAGTAAAATAATCATACCGCTTCTTATATACTACTTACTAATTTATTTATTTTCTACATATCGTCCACTATTAGCTATTGCATGCCCATATAGTCTGTTACAATTAACTTTAATAAGATGAAAATAGATAAAAAAATATTTGGATTTACGGTTGCATTAATTTTTGCGATAACGATTCTTTCTGTAACTGCTTATTATGTGGGCCTTAAGCAGGGACTTGAAGAGACACGCAATATAGTAATTAAAAATGTTACAAACCTTGAGCCTGGTAACGACATAGCAGTAGACTTTTCTATTTTTTGGGAAGCATGGGGAAAGCTTATTGACAAGCATGTGGGGGCAGATGAAATAAGCGAACAAGAACTTTTATATGGAGCAATTAAAGGATTAACCGAGGCGTTTGGTGATTCAAATACTGTGTTTTTCGCGCCGATTGATTCCCAAAAGTTCTCGGAAGATATAAGTGGTAATTTTAGTGGCATAGGTGCAGAGATAGGGTTACGTAACGGACAACTGGTTGTAATTGCTCCACTAAAAGACACCCCGGCAGAGCGTTCTGGACTAAGGGCGGGGGATAGGATCTTAAGCGTTGATGGCGTATCAACCAATGACGTTTCTGTTAACGATGCTGTTTCATTGATTCGTGGTGAGATAGGATCAACTGTCACATTAAAAATTCTCCGCGACGATGAGGGTGAGGTAAAGATAAGCATTGTACGTGCAAATATCACAATCCCTACCGTTGATTGGAAAATAGTGGATGACAACATTATCCATATGCAAATATTTAGTTTCAGCGGAAATACGCCCGCTGCGTTTCGGCAAGCGGTGATCGGGGCGCTTTTTGTGGGAGGCGAAGGGATGGTGCTTGATTTGCGTGGCAATCCTGGGGGATTTTTAAATATATCTATCAATCTTGCTGGGTGGTTCCTTGAGCGTGGAGTGGTTGTCGTAACGGAAGATTTTACATCTGGTGAAGAAAGAATGTTTCACGCGCGTGGCAATGAGGCCTTGATAGACTTTCCTGTAGTGGTTCTTATAAACGAAGGGTCTGCCTCGGCTTCTGAGATTTTGGCAGGGGCGCTTAGGGTACATCGCGAAGTAAAACTTATAGGTGTGCAAAGTTTTGGAAAAGGAACTGTGCAGGAGCTTGAGAAGCTAAGTGATGGATCAACTTTAAAAATTACGGTCGCAAACTGGTTGCTCCCTGATGGGACACCTATAAACGGATATGGACTTACACCCGACTTTATCGTTGAGCTTACAGAAGAGGATATTGAGGCGAATAGGGATCCACAACTAGAGAAGGCCATTGAAGTTCTCAAGGAGAGCTTGTAGATTATAAATGCGGAGTTTTGGGCGCTCTTAAGCGTCAGGGTAATAGGTTCCACAATTTACAACCTAAAAACTAGCTTTTAATATTACTAAAATAAAATTATGAAAGTCATCTTGAAAAAAGATATAAAAGGGATTGGGAAAGAGGGCGATGTAAGGATTATTAAGGATGGCTTCGCCCGTAATTTTCTAATTCCAAGAGGACTTGCAGAGTTGGCAACTGAAGCGGGGATTGAGCGGGTAGAAGTAGGTCGGGATGCGATAATTTATAAAACAAAGATACTTAAAAAACACTTTGAAAACCTACGGGCCTCCTCAAGAAAGGCACCAATCCTTTTTAGTATTAAGGTAGGAGAAAAGGGCGAGATTTATGATTCTGTAACGAAGGCGGAAATAAGAAAAAAAATATTAAAAGACTTTCCAGACTTAAGGGGTTATAACCTTAAAATAGAAGCTGACCACATAAAAGAGCTAGGTAAGCATGAGATTGAAATCTCCGTGGGGCAGGGGATAGAGGGTAGGGTTGTAATAGAGGTAGCCTCAGAAATTCAAAAATAAAAAGACAAACACAAACTTACTAGAAAACCCCTTACTCTTTGTAAAACTAGGGTTTTTATATAACCTCAATCACTTTAGCGAATCTTCGCTTACCGTCAAAACGGGTTCTTCTTTTCGTTACGAACTTAACAACGCCCGCGGTCCGCGCGTATAGCGTATCGTCATTCCCGCGTTTTACGTTGGTTCCGGGGATGAATTTTGTGCCGCGCTGACGGATAATAATCTCACCGGCTTTAACTTTTTGCCCGTCGTTGCGTTTCACTCCCAATCTTTTTGATTTTGAGTCCCGGAGATTACTCGCTGAACCACCAGCTTTTCTTTGTGCCATAAGATTAGTATGTAGTATTTAGTATTTAGTATGTAGGAGGCGTTATAGATTTAGCTCGTTGGCTTGATAGCTTGTTGGTGTGTTAACTTGATAGTAGGATAATGTTAAAATATACCTATGTCAATGTTAAAAAGATTTTATGGTAAATTACGCAATTTGTTATGTGAATCATATATTAAATTGGGAATTTTTGTTTTTTTGATAGCATTACTTACATTTGGTTTAGGGTATTTAGTGGGGCGTGATTTTAGTCCGGCGCCGATAATTATAGAACAGAATAATGAATTATGAAGCCCCAGACATCAGAGCAGAGCACGGTGCGGGGTAGGCAGGAATTATGAATTACGGTTTTTTTAGCCCTTTAATTCTCGATTCTGATACATGATTGAAATAGAGAAAAAATTCCTCGCTGACAAGAGCGATATAGAGCGCATCACCAAAGATGCCGAGTTTGTCGGCGAAACGATAAACGATGATACATACTACGATAAAAACTTTTACTTAACTAAAAAAGATATATATATTCGCAAAAGAAATGAAACTTTTGAAATGAAAATTGGCGTAAGGAGAAGGGGATTCGAAGGGATAATCTCTACGTACAGAGAAGTTGATAATAAAGATCTGATTAGGAAAGAATTAAGTATCACAAAAAAGGGGACCTTAGAGAGTGACCTTGAAGCTTACGGTTACAACCCTTTCGGGGCGTGGAAAACCACTCGCAGAAAATATAAGAAAGGGGAATTCACAATAGATGTTGATTATGTTAATTACGGTTATGAAGTAGTAGAAATCGAGCTGCTTGTAGAGAGTCTTCTTTGTATGGATGACGCCACAAATAAAGTTATAGATTTTGCGAAAGAATCAGGTTTAACAAAAAGCGCGAGAGTAGGAAAGGTTGAGGAGTTTCTTAAACGAAATTACCCCGAGGAATATAAAGAGATACGAAAAGCTCGAGACGATACTTAGGATGTTAGTATGTTAGGAATTAGGAGTTAGATTCGAGTCTGGAAATCATAGCAATATTAGGAGGGATAGAGATTACCGCTCGCCTTACCCGTGAAGCCAATCCATATATTTTATTTCACTTTTAGGGAATTCCTCCGTCACTAGCTTCATCGCACGCTTCTATATGTTCTATATGACAAGATTAGCTATAGCTAAATTATTCATATAGAACAAACTATAGTAATCTTCTTGCTATCGCTAATTCATTCATATAGTACGATTACGATTAGATCTTTATGTGAAAGATTTTTTGTCATTTTATTTCTAATTCCTATCCTCCTAACTCCTAACTCCTAATTCCTAATCAGAGGTATCCTATCTTTTTCAGATTCGTAATATTGTCCCATTCCCAGAGTTTTTTGGCACCCAAGAACGCCTGGTAATCATCTTGCCAATAAGGGAATTCTTTTAATTCAATTATGCCCTTAACATCAGCCCAATCGTGTTGGCAGAGTCTGTAGTTAATTCCCGTTCTAGGATATGGTGCTTTTATCTTCACTCTACCCCCCTTTGTTCTTTTGGTTCCTCCGCATATATTGCATGTCTGATTTTGATCAACACGAAGTATCCAGCGTGTTGAAATGTCTCTGAGCTTTTCTTGTAGGGGAGGAAAGTATGCTGCAAGTTGTAGATTATAATCTCTAAAAATTCCTGCAGAAGTTTTTAGGTCCAATATACCAAGCTTTCCATCAATAAGTGCTACCGCATCATTAGTGCCAGCATATCGTTCAGTATAATTTACAATTCGTTTTTCAACATACTCAGGATCAACTTGCACATTCCGTTCTTTAATAAATTCTTCAAATGCCTTAACTGCCGGAGCGATGTCTGCAGCTATAACGGGAGGGCGACCCATAAATATCGCCTCAGCCGCTTCGTGCACCCTCGTACCTTCGTCGGCTGACTTTTTCTTAATTTCTTCACCCTGCTTATAGCTATCTAGCTCTGCATAAAAACGATAAAGAGCAGGCTTTGCCTTTATATTTATGATGCTCGTTACTCTAGGATACCAAACACCATCTATAATATACCCATTTTTTTCTTTAAAACCTTCAATATTACTCATTTCGCATATAAACTCTTCTTATAACTCCATTTTGAGCTAAAAACATAGTATCTGCGTTACAAAGCAGACCCTTAACAACTAACTCCCATTACAGCTATTACTCTATAATAAACGATTTATCAAATATTGTCATGACTCATATTTACGAGTTTTTTGATATAGCTTACGCCCCATAATTTAGCTTTATTTTTTTATATCTTATTTTGATAACCTATGGCCACCATGATACTTGCGGTGTACCTCTCGTAATTTTTTACTAGTAACATGGGCATAGATTTGAGTAGCAGTGATGCTTTTGTGTCCAAGGAATTCTTGTAAAACTCTTATATCCACACCTTGACTTAAAAGGTCTGTAGCAAATGAGTGTCTGAGAACATGGGGGGTTGTGTTAGGGGGTAGCCCGGCGATTGAGGCATATTTTTTAATAGCTTTTTCTATTGACCGAGGAGTGAGTCTATAGGGTGCATCTTTCCGTCTTCTGTAGTTTACAAATAGGGCCTTATCATTATCTTTGCGTGTTTTGAGATATTTTTTAATCCACAAAAG
Organism: uncultured Candidatus Saccharibacteria bacterium; assembly: GCA_964565105.1. GTDB lineage: Bacteria > Patescibacteriota > Minisyncoccia > UBA6257 > Colwellbacteraceae > CAZMCG01. Next base: position 30,940 of record CAZMCG010000001.1, on the reverse strand, counting down.
AGATCTGGGTGAAAAATAAACCGTGCGAGCCTTACCCCCTTTACCAACAATGCCCAATTCTAAGTCTTCTGAATTAAGAAATCGCTCTATCTGCTCTCGATTAAGTCCTACAAGCTCTGATATGCGCATGCCTGTAGAGAAAAAAGTTTCTAGTATTGCCCTGTCCCTCAACCCCCCGGGCAAAGATGTATTGGGGGCACAAAATAATCGCTCTAATTGCTCTAAAGAAAGAAAACGAACCTCTCTATCACTCCTATCTCTAGGTAATTTAATTTTTTCAGGTGGAAGAGCTAATATATCTCTGTCCGCAAAATATCCAAAAAGAGAGCGTAATACAATAAGATAATGGTTTTGGGTAGTCTTTTTTAGTGCCTGAGAGGAGCGCTTTGAGCGTGTTTGTCGTGCTAGATAAATTTTATATTTCCAAATGTGGTCGGGGGAGACTTCGTGGGGTTTTAGGTTGGATAATTTGTTTTTTTCAAGCCATTCTAAAAATCTTCCTAAAAAACGAGCATAGTTTTCTTGAGTTTTTGTAGAAAGACCCCTTTCTACATCAAGCCAGTCTAAATAATCCGGAATATGAAGGGGGAGTGGTCGTTGGTTTTTCTCCATAAATAGATGTTTGGATTATATTAATAGTCTATTAAGTATAATTATACGAACCTTATTCGATATTAACAACCGTAACATAAAACATACAACTCCTCTACTCTATCTTTTTACTATTATTGCGACACCCTCTTATATCTGTTTTATTCCTTATCAAGCAAGGCTCTTGTGGCTTCCAGTAGTAGCTCAAGTACATCCTCCATAAAATTTGCTATTGCGTACAGGAGTAGCTCCCCGCTCGCTAGGAGTTCTTTTGTCCATTCGGGTATTTCAAGGCCTAAAAAATCCATAAATTTTCTCCCTTATTATACCATTCAAACTAAAATCAAAGCGAGCGAGTATTCTAACTAGTAAGTGGTGTTCTCACTTGCCACCGCATCACTCAGAGCAAAAGAACACGCAAGCGCACTTTCCTACTCTTCATTCGCGGTGGTAGTAGGTAGAACGGAATTCCCTACCACCGAAACAATGCGAGCGAGTGTATATTTTCTCGGAACGTCCCGGAGGTTTGCTAGCTTGGTCCGAGTACTCAATGCCTTGAGTACTCGGTAGTAAACCGAGGGAGAAGAAACTCCGACCGCTGGAGTCGGAGTATTCTGTTTCCGAAAGATATACACGAGCGAGTTTTATAGATATTTTGTTGGATTAAATGTAACGCCAATCGGCACTAATCCAGACGCATGGCGCACAAATCCTGACTGGTTACGCGAGGAAACCTTTGTCCATCCCCCAGGAGGCGTCGCGTATATTGTAAAGTGTAGGTGTGGCCCCGTTGAGAATCCCGTGTTACCGACATACCCTATCAATTGTCCCCGCTCCACCCTTGCGTTGAGGCTCGTAATTGAGCGAGATAAGTGTGCATAAAGCGTAGTTAAGTTGTTATCGTGTTTAATCATTATATAGTTCCCATACCATGCATTATATCCGACATGCACTACCTTGCCCCCCGCAGCTGCATAAATCTCTGTTCCAATTGGCGCTCCGATATCTATGCCATTATGAGGCCTACCCCCATAGAGCTCATCTGAATATGGAGTTTTACCGTAGCATTGAGTAACGATGCCTATCCCGCCGGGGATACCCGATGATTTGAAGCAAGGCTCTCTACTGCCAGCAAGCTTTATCGGCCACGTTAAAAGACCCGGGCGCCTTGGGGGTACGACCAATGGATCAAATTTTGCGCGCAAACCAGATTCAGTGCGGACAATTTCATCTAAAATCTTTTTTTGCTCGCTACGAAGCGCAGAAAGGCGTAATTGGTATAAACTTTCCTCATTTTTTGTTTCAGTCAGGATTACCTCTTTTTCTTGCTCTTGATCCGCAAGGATTTCTTTGCGGACCCCAAGGGTTGTATTTTCATTTTCAAGTTTACCTCTCTTGGTCGCTGTTGTGCCCATATTGCTCTTTAATTTATTTCCAAGCTCTGTTAACTGCACAACGCCTATAGATAAATTGTTTTGCACATCTCGCAAGCTTTGAATCTCAAAAACACTATCTGCTAGTGTTTCGTTTTTTAGCATTACCTCAAGTAGTCCATCGCCGTCTTTTTGCTGCACCTGGCGAAGAATTTCTGCGACCGCAACCCTTTTTACAACTATTGCCTCCGCTACATCTTCTAAATCAAAACCAAGTACACGGAGTTCAAGTCCAAGTTTTTCTATATTTATTTCACTTGAGCGAATTCCATAATTAACTTGATTAATCTGTATGTTGATAGTTCGGATTGTGTTTTGCAGGGTTTGCCCTTGATTTTGCAGGTTAGCAACCTGCCCTTGAGTTTGATTTATTTTTGCATTCAGTGCTCGGAGCTCCCTACCCCTCTCTTTTATTTTATCTTGAAGCTCAACTTCTTCTTGAGCCACAATGATATCCGTTACGGGCGCCATAGCCAAAAGGGCAACCATAAAAACAAAAACAGATATATGTAGGATATTTCTCTTTGTCATGTTCCGTGTATATGTGCTTTTTCTATCGCAATATAAATTCTTTTTAGAGATTCTTTTTTCTCTAATACTTCCATTATTTCAAAGGGGCTCGGTGATTTTTTTTTACCAGATAAAGACACCCTAAGGGGCCAGAGGATATCTCCCCTACCCCCTTCGGGTAGTTTGGGCATTATAAACCCCTCAAGTGGCAGGGCTTTAAATTTATTCTCTTGCATGCTTTCTATTAGTTTATAGATTTTACGCAAATTGCCAACTGTATCTTTCAAGTTATTATCTTTCCATAAAAGCATATCTGCACTATAGTTCGGTAGCTCAAAATAGAAATCAACCAGGCCTTTTACATCGCTTAGTTTCTTGACACGAGTCTTTGTAGACTCAGCCATCCTTGGGGTTAACTTCCATTCGTCCGGCAAAAATGCCTTAGCTAATACAATAAATTTCTCAGGGGCCATTGATTGAATGTATTGAGAGTTTAGCCATTCAAGCTTATCAATATTAAATATCGCCCCACCCTTCCCCACGCGCCCGAGCTCAAATTCATTTATAATTTCATCAACATTCATTATATCTTTGTTTTCTTTTGGGTGCCACCCAAGATATGCCATAAAGTTTATAAGTGCTTCGCGAATATATCCTTGCTTTATATAATAAGAGAGTGCTGTATCGGTAAATCGTTTGGACATTTTACTTCTGTCAGCATTCAGAATAATTGGCAAGTGAGCAAACTGTGGAATATCAAGGTTAAGTGCATTCGCAAGGAGTATTTGTCGTGGTGTGTTTGATATGTGTTCTTCGCCACGGATTACGTGCGTGATCTCTGTAAGTGCGTCGTCTATTACTACTGCAAAATTATATAGTGGGCTATTGAGCCCTCGCGCTACGACAAAGTCGCCGATAAGACTCGTGTCAAATGTAATCTTTCCTCTAATTAAATCCTCGAATTCTATTTTTGTTTCTCGGACCTTAAAGCGAAGAACATAATTATCGCCATTTTTAAGTTTTTTTTCAATCTCACTTATCTTCCTTGTACGACATATACCTGAGTATCTTGGTGCTAATCCCTGCGATAGCATTGCTTGTCGCTGGGTTTCTAAGTCTTCCTTCGTACAAAAACAGTGATAAATCCAATTGTCCTTCAAAAGATTTTCAAGATATTTTTTATAAATTTCTTCACGCTCACTTTGCCTGTATATTTCGTCCCATGTAATTCCAAGCCACGCGAGACTATCTTTAATATCTTTTTCAAATTCTCTCATTGACCTCTCTTTATCTGTGTCCTCCATGCGCAACACAAACTCACCTCCATTTGCCTTTGCAAAAAACCAGTTAAAAAGCGCAGTGCGAGCGCCTCCGATGTGTAAAAGCCCCGTTGGGGATGGAGCAAAGCGGACACGAACTTTTCTTGAACTACTCATTGCTCTCCATTTTGATAAGAATTTGCGCTAATTTCAAGGAGGCATCCGGGCGATAAAACTTTTTTGCTGCCTCACTCATTGCAATTAACTGCTCCGGATTTGTTAAGAGTTTTTTTATTTGGTTTTGAAATAAATGCGGTAGCAAATTTTGATCTTCTAATATAATCGCTGCACCTGTTTTTGCGTATTCTACCGCATTGTGGTATTGATGATTTTTCGTAGATTCAGGAAGTGGAATTAAAATAGATGGCTTACCAAATGCTGCAATTTCAAAAATTGCGCTTGCGCCGGAGCGAGTGACTACGATGTCAGATGCTATAAGAGCGGTGTGTATATCGTTTTTAAAAAAATCTACTGGCTTATAACGCATCGCCACCTCATCATCCATCTCTTTTTTTAACACATTAAACTCACCCATTACAGTCTCATAATTTGCCCAACCAGTTTGATGGATAATTTGTGTTATTTTAAGAAGATCTTTTAAATTATCTAAAATAAAATTATTTATGCGCGTCGCGCCTGATGAGCCTCCCAGTATTAAGATAAGTGGAATTTCAGAATCAAGCTCAAAATGTTCGCGAGCCTTTTTATATGATACTGGGTTTACAAAAAGGCTTTTGCGAATAGGGCCCCCAACAAGCTCAACCCTACCATCCCTGTCCGCAAAAGCGTCAAGGGTAGATGGAAACGCAACCGCAATCACCAAGGCGAGCTTACTTGTAACCTTACTAGTTCGTGATGGCACACTGTCTGATTCATGAATAACAATTTTTGTTCTATAAAACCTTGCGACAAGCACCACCGCCAATGAGCCGGGGCCTCCCTTACTAAAAACGACATCTGGCATAAACCAATAGATTTTCCAAAGTGCTTGGACAATGCTTATAAAAAATTTAGGGATATCAACTATGTTCCAAATTGAAAAATATGGGCGCAGCTTACTTGGAAAAACTTTTTTTACCTTAATATCATTTATTTTTAGCATTTCTGTAAATTGTCCAGGCGAGCCTAGGTAACGCACATTTGGTTGTATACCCTTTTCTGCTGCTAATAATTGAAATTCAGAAACCACGGCAATTAATGGATATATATGCCCTCCAGTTTCTCCACCTGTTACTATTAGTCGAAATTCTTTTTTCATATTCTTTTACTTATATTAAGTATAATTCCACTCATTGTCATAAACACAGCAAGTGAAGTTCCTCCCAGGCTTATAAATGGCAAAGTAACTCCGGTTAAGGGAATAAGTCCAGAGTTTGCCCCTATATGTATAAACGCCTGAAGCCCTATTATAGTTCCAAACCCTATCAAGAGAAGCTTACCAAATTCGTCTCGTGATCTTTTGGCAAGTATAAGAATGCGTATAGTAAGCGTTAGAAACAACCCTATCAAGACAATGGACCCTATAAATCCAAATTCTTCTGCTATAATAACAAATATAGAATCCCCCATTCTTTCTGGTAAGGTGTTTTTTAGAGCTGACTGGCCATAGCCGACCCCAGTTATACCACCTGAACCAATTCCCATTAATGCTTGATTTAGGTGATAACCAGAGTCCAGTATGTTTGCCCCAGGCTCAAGTAAGGTTTTTACACGCTCGAGCCTATACGGAGTTAAAATGATAATTCCAATGAGCGCAACAACGCCAAGTATGGTGAGTCCGAAAATATATTTCTTTCGCGCTCCCCCCACAACATAAACAGCAAATGCTCCAGAAAGTATAATAACTATTGCACTTGCAGAGCGTTGCAAGAGAAGAATAGCCCCAACAATACCGGATATTGAGAGAAAGGGGAGAAATCCTTCTGTAATACTTCTTTGCCTATCCCCTCTTTTTCCAGCAAACCATGCCGCAAGATATGCTATAAAAAATAATTTTAAAAGCTCTGAAGGCTGTATGGTAATCGGCCCCAACTGGAGCCATCGGAGCGCGCCACCCGCAGAAACGCCGAGTGGTGTAAATGTTAACAAAAGTATGCCTAATGTGATTATAAACAATATCGGCGTGAATTTTTTAAAACGCTTATAATCAATAAAATAGCCAACTAGAAAACCAAGGATGCCCACCGCGAATCCGTGTAAAGCCTGTTGTTTTAGATAATGATACGCATCGCCAAAGTGCCGCGCTCCCAAATCAGAAGACGCGGAGGCAAGTGCGACAAACCCAATTAACACAAGTAGGATTACGGAGGCTAAAATAACATAGTCAACACTGCCCCTTCTTTTCATCATTGCTTATGCTTGAGAATTGCTCCCATATGTTCTTTTTTATTAACAACAACCCCACCGATAAGAACATATTTTATATCAAGATCTGCCTTATTTAGTATTACAAGATCAGCAACCCCTCCCTCATTTATCACTCCCCTTTTTTGTATTCGCAATAGCTTGGCTGGTTTTGAAGTAATGTTTGCTATTGTATTTTCAAGAGAGACGCCACACTCGCGCGCTCGTGTTATATATCGAGGAAAAGCGTGCCTTGATTCTTCATGCACGATAAATTCTTTGGACGAGGACGAATTTGTATACGCTGTTATAATCGCGTGTTCGTGCATAAGCGCGTTTCTCAACACATCTTTGTTTATATTTTCATAAAAGACTGTAGAGCGAAGCGCCGTAACATTCATCACATCAAAAAGTGCATTAAGTGGAGTTTTGTTTAGATTTTCTGCAATTTCTTTTAGGAACTTTCCGACCATATACTCATTTTTAGGAGCAGATGCTATTTGAATTGCTTCTACATTTATATTGTCCATATCTTTTTTCAAAAGCCTGACTGCGTTCTTATCGCGAACACGTTCAAGTATACGGTCTATGTTTCCCACTTGCGCCCACTTTGGAAGGAGAGTATAGATCGGCTTTATACTAACAGGATGTGGATAGAGGTTGAAATATATTTCCGCCTTACTTTTTTCTATTATATTAAGTGCCTCTTCGTACTCTTTCTCCATTCCCTTGATCGGCATTAGGTGTGTTATTAGTGTGCGAACTCCGTTTTTCTCCGCGATATCAACAGCCTCCTTGACTGCACCTGGGAGGCCCTTTCCATAATCTCTAAGGTGAATTGAATAAAGAGCATCTGCGGCGCACACTTCCCTTGCAAGTTCATTGAGCTCTTTTTGGGGTGCGCTTCCGCTGTGTATATATTCAAGTCCAACCGACAACCCAAACACCCCCTCATCAAGAGCCTGACCTAAGATATTCTTGAGTGCTGTAAGCTCTATCGGTTGAAGTCGTGCCCTGTCTCCTGCAATAGCGCGTCGGATTGTGGAGTGTCCCGCTAGTGTGCCAAAGTTGACGCCAAGTTTTTTTTGCTCTAAGACCCGAGAAAACTCACTGAAGGTGTGCCAATTTATATTTATTTCAGGTTGACTTGACCATTTTCTTATAGATTCTAATGTGCCATATAAAAGAGGAGCTAATGATGAGCTACAGTGACCCCCTATTGTTGTGGTGACTCCCTGGTTTACAAAATCACTTTGTTGCGGATTATCAAAAAGCGAAAGATAATGATCTGCTGTTGTGTGGGTGTCAATAAATCCGGGGACAAGATAGTGCCCCATTCCATCTATAACACTATCAGCGCCTCTTGATTTCAAATTTCCAATTGCTGATATAATATTTTTTTGTATCAAAACATCAGCCTTATATGACTTCTTACCCTTGCCGTCAATAATTTGGGCGTCTCTTATAAGTAGGCTCATTGTGTAATTCATTATACACCAATTATTATCAGCTTTTTACACTAAAGTGCACAAAGCTTAAATGGGCCAATAAATCCCTACATAAGTCTATCTATAAAAAATATAACAAGGCCAAGGCCTGTTGCAATAACGGAGATAATCCAGAACCGCATGGTGATTTGCGATTCCGGCCAGCCGATTGCCTCAAAGTGGTGATGTATTGGTGTGGATAGAAATATTTTTTTCTTACGAACTTTTTTGCTGATTGTCTGGACTATGACCGATGCGGATTCGATTACCGGAATTGCGAAAAAAAGTGGCAAAAGCACCATAGTGTTCGTAAGCATCGCCATAACTCCTAGAGTTATGCCAAGCGCCATTGAGCCCGTATCGCCCATAAAAAACTTTGCGGGGTATATGTTAAACCATAAAAACGCAAGAAGCGCTCCTAGTATTACGCCACCCATCGCTGCCAAATCAAACCTTTCAAGAGTAAACGCGACGACCGTTAAGGCGCCGAATGCAAAAAGAGACACCCCTCCCAAAAGCCCATCAAGCCCATCGGTTTCATTTGCTGAAAATGCGCTTGCAACTATTACAAACATAAATATTGGTATATACCACGCACCCACATCAAAGCCTCCAATAAATGGAATATACAGTTCTGTCCATTCTAATTTAAAATAAAACCACCATGCCCCTAGTGCTGATAGCAAAATATAAACCAAAATTTTACCAGACATAGTAAGTCCCCCACCCTTGGGGCCTATCTTTAAAACTCCTGCCACATCATCTACAAGTCCAATAAGTGCAGCAAGAGCAAGTGCTGTTAATGGCAAATAAGTCTCAGCTCTGTTTATAAAATTGAAATTTCCAAATCCTCCGTTGGAAAATACGTCGAATAGAAAAAAGATAATCGCCAAGAAAAGGACTGTTCCCCATATAATAACCCCCCCCATTGTTGGCGTCCCCTCTTTTCCCTTATGAAGGCTTGAAAAAATAGGAGCGGATTCTGAAGTGCGAATCTGCTTCCTTATGTTGAACTTCTTTAATAATTTCAAAACCCATGGCGTGGCAGTCAATGCAATTACAAACGCGATGAGTGTCAGCGCTAATATCCTAATTGCCTCTTCAACTATCATAAGTCATTTAAAATTTTTTCTGTTTCTAGAAAGCGGTCATCGGCACCGAGTACAATTATTATAACCTCAGATTTCTTTTTGGGTAGATTAAAGACAGAAAGAAGATTGCCATTTGATTCGGGTATGCGACCAGTTTTTCCTCCAAGAAACCCCGTGTGCCCAGCAAAGAAATTAATATTTTTAAGTGGCCTATTTAAGTTACTTGTAATTTCAGTAATAATTTTTACCTCTTTTGTTGATATATCAAAAATGCGTGGCTCATTTAGTAAAATATATTTAGAAAGTTTATACAGATCCTCGACCGACGAGAGATTTTGAATTGAAAGACCAGTGGGGTCAACAAGAGAAGTGTTTGTCATTCCAATTTCTTTTACCTTCTTATTCATAAGAGCGATAAAATCATCCCTGCCATAGTAGATGGCGATAGCCTCGGTTGCATCGTTACTTGAGACAAGTATCGCGGCTTTCACTAAGTCGTCTAGTGTATATTTTCCACCTGCACTAAATTTTCCTGCACCTCCCTCTGTGGCTATTGCCTCTTCTGTAATTTTAATAACCCTACTCAACTCAAGGTTTTCATACGCAACAAGGGCTGTTATAAGTTTTGTTATAGAAGCTATTGGCCAACGCTTTTCGGTGCGGAACTTGTAAAGAGAGTTCCCATCTATTGCATAGGCTCCTGCCGAAGAAAAAGCGAATTCTCTTGTTATGGGAGTCGGCGTCGTGGTCCCGACTAGGGTTTCCCCTACAACTACTTCCTTTATTTCTACTGCTATAACCTCTACCGCCACCTCCTTCTCAACTACTTTGTCAACGGGTTTTTCCTCGAAAAAACTTATAGTTTGAATTGCAAGCAATATAAGTATAAGAATGATGCATAAAGCGAAGTATGCATATAGGTTTTTAAGAGTGATATTATAAATATTTCGCATTGTAGTTTTTATAATTTTATTCTCGCTTCCCCACTTCTTTATTTTTATCATCTACGCTATAGCCCACAGGGGACTCTGTAAAAAATTTTGTAAATTCTCTATATTTTTCATATTCTGGTAATGTTTTTTGAGAGTCAACCCCAATATGGCGAAGTAGATTAAATGTTACCTGATAAAGAAAGGTATTTTTCCGCCTTGGGTCTGGTTTGCGCTCCACAATTCCACGCACCAAAAGGCTCCTTAAAATAAAACTTGAGTTTACCCCGCGAATGTGTTCTATAAGCGAGCGTCGACACGGACCTAGATATGCAACAATTGCCAAAGTTTCAAGGCTTGCTGGAGTAAGGTTTGTATTCACTTCACCCTTAATGGTATTTGATAAAATTTCTGATAATGCGGGTTTTGTTACAAGTTGCGCCCTATTATCAGACACTACAATCGCAAGTCCCCTGTCATTAGATTGGAGTATAGATTTTATATTTTCAAGTGATTCTTGAATTTCTGAATTTTTAACATTCAAAACTTCGGCAAGTTTTTTAATTGCTACTGGCTCTCCGTATAAAAATAGAAGAGCTTCTATCTGCCCCATCAAGCTGGGTCCAGCTTTATCCATAGCGATTTTTTATCATATTTTATATATTACCTTTTTTCTTCTATTTTTTGGAAATATTTTTGAAAATGTGAATCTCTGAAAATATTTCTTCCTGCTTGATGTCAATGACTTTTTCTTTTAAAAGATGTAGCAATGCTAAGAATAGCACGATTATCTCGGATTGGTCTTTTCCCCTTACTACATCACCAAACTTCGCTTCTAGTGTTTTTTCTACCCGAAAAATGAGCTCTCCAATTTTTTCCTCTAAGCTTACGAACTTAACTTCAATAGATTTAGTTTTTGGAATAAGTACGATTGATTCTTCATAAAGTTTTTGTATTACTCTTTGAAGATCATCTAAAGTAAGTGGTTCGCTTAGATAAAAGCCTTCGGAAAAACCGACAAGATATTCGCGCGCAAATGATGCGCGCCCACCCCACATCTTGCGTAAATTCTCCTCTGCGTTTCGGAAATCTTTATATAATCGCAATCTCTCTTGAATGTCCACAATATCCTCCTCCTCTTCTTCTGTGAGTTCAAGTTGTGGGAGAATTGCTCTTGATTTTATAAGAATCAGCCTGGACGCAACTTGAATAAAGTCAGAAAGAACACGCGGGCTAACCTCTTTTAGGTTTTCTATATACGAAAGAAAGTCGCCAGTTACATCAGCTAGTGAAAGCTCTGTAATTTCAAGTTTCTTTTCTTCGATTAATTCAAGAAGTTTTTCTAGAGGCCCCTTGAATGTATCAAAATTCAACTCATATTTATCCATACTTTTTCATTACAGCTTTTATTTTAATCTTACTATTTTTATTTATTTTTTGATTCAACATATAACATATATATAAATATATACATATTATCACATACCTAATTCGCGCGAATTACACTTGTAGTAAGTATGTGTAACTAGTTATAGTATCGAAATTATTGAACGAATCGGCGCGCTTTGATTTTTTGATAAACGGTAATATGCATTTAGGCTTCGTTGCTCTCGCTCTATAATATCAAGGCCTGCAAGTATGCGTAGGTGCTGTGAGGTTGCTCTGAAGGAAAGCTTGATTGTGCCCGCGATTTCACTAACAGTCGCCTCACTCTCCTTTTTGAGATATTTGAGTATTAGAATGCGTCGTCGATTGGCAAAAGCTTTTAGAATTTTTTCTAATTCCACAGCATTCACTATTTTTTGACCTGTACTGTTCCTCATTCTTTTCATTCCTCTTACTCCTTTTTAAATTATTATACCTTAATTATATAATAATTATACAATTCATTATAAGCTTAATTCGCGCGAATTAAGCTTGTAATGGGTTTGTAGTAATTCGTAATAACTTGTGATAAATTGATTTTTTATTAAGTCTTTTATCAAGTTTAAGTATTTAATTTTTAAGACAAGAATGAAGCAGTACGCTATAATAGAAAGTGTAGATAGTAACAATACTGAGTTCCTATTTTATAAACCCTTAATTAATTCTAACCCCATTGTGCTCGCAATTTATCGAAAATATCGCCCCAAAACTCTTAAGGACTTAAGTGGTCAGGAATTAGTCGTTGAGGTTCTCAAAAACGCCGCTGGGGAAAATAAAATAGGACACGCGTATCTTTTCTACGGGCCAAGAGGTACCGGCAAGACGACTGCAGCACGGTTACTCGCGAAGCTTGCCAACTGCGAAACACGCGCTAAAGACGAAAAGTTCAGGAAAAAAGGAGAGCCCTGTAATAAGTGCCGCCCGTGTAAAGAAATTGACGAGGGTGGGGCGCTTGATGTTTTAGAGCTTGACGCCGCTTCAAATAGGGGCATTGACGAAATTCGCAGCTTAAAGGAAGGCATACGCCTCTCCCCTACCTCATATAAATATAAGGTGTTTATCATTGATGAAGCACACCAGTTGACTAAATATGCAGCTGACGCTCTTTTAAAAATTTTAGAAGAGCCACCGGCGCACGCAATTTTTGTTTTGGCGACGACTGAATATGAAAAACTTTCGGCGACAATCGTTTCCCGCACACAACGGTTCCATTTCAAGAGAATCTCAAGACAGCTGATTTTGGAAAAGCTTGTAAGGATTACAAAGGAAGAAAAGATGAAGATAGACTCGGCCGCGCTCGAGCTTATCGCAACCGCGGCCGAGGGAAGTTTTCGCGACGCAGAGTCGCTTCTTGACCAGATCGCATCGCTAGGTGACGGTATGGCGCTTGAAAATGTAGAGCAGATTTTGGGCAAAGTGGGCTTTGTTCGCACCTCAACACTCGCAGGTCATCTTTTAGGGGGCAACCTTAAGGCATCACTTAGATATTTAGCGGAGATTAACGAGGATGGGTTTAATTTGGTTCAGCTTACAAAAGACTTACTTCACTATCTCCGCCGTGTTCTTGCTATGAAGTTTGACCCAAGCCTTGAGGAAATTTTCAAAAAAGAATTAACGAAAGATGAGATTGAGGAAATCAGAAAGCACGGCGCGCTTATCAAAAACGATGATAAGGCCATCGCGCTTATTAGGTCTTTGATACGCGCGTATTCGGAAATGCGTTACTCCCCCTTCCCTCTTGTCCCGCTTGAACTCACGATAATTGAAAATCTGAAAGATTCGAAATCCTGAGCGACCCGTGATGAGTGGCATTGAATCAAAAAGAGTTGTACTGATAGCCGAATCAGTTATGACCGACGCCTAACGCGCCCTAAATCCGTCTTTGACAGCGAAGGCACCCTTGCCTTACCGTCAGAGGCGGGTATTTTCGTTTTTAGGTAAACTTATCCTAATATTCTACAGAATATTAGGATAAGTTTATTTGTGGAGTTTCAAAAAATTCGCGCAAAGTTGAGTTTATTCAAAGTTTTAGAGCGGGTGAAAATTTGCCCCCAACTCACGCCCCTCGGCTTCTATTGCAATTCGTTCCATCATTTTAACCGCAAGGGCTGGATACTCACCAATAGTTGTTTCATCAGAGAGCATAACAGCGTCTGCTCCTAAAATTACGGCATTTGCCACATCGGTCACATCAGAGCGCGTTGGAATTTTCCTATTTATCATAGAGGGCATCATTTCGGTTGCTACAATGACCGTTTTACCGGCTTTCTTGGCAAGGTTAATCAAGTCATGTTGAATAAACGGAATCGCTTCTATTGGAAAATCATTACCCAAATCCCCTCTTGCGATCATAATCGCGTCACTTACTTTCAAAATTCCGTCAATATTATCAACTGCCTCGCGTCGTTCAATCTTGGCAATTATCTTTGCGTTGCCTCCGCCTTCTTTTATAAGTTTGCGGAGCTCAATAACATCATATTCATTCCCCACATACGAAAGCGCAATATATTCAACTTTATTCTTCAGAGCAAAAGCTAAATCTTTTTTATCTTTTTCAGTAATAACAGAACCCTCCTTACCGCTAAAACGGTGGCCGTCCTTGCTTTGTTCTCTCGGGCCTGAAAGATCGGCAAGAATAAGAACCGTCTTGCCAAGTTTATTTCCTATTTCTCTTACAGTATTTATGAACTGCCTGTGCTCATCGTGGTTTCCCCAAGAGAGATTGAGGCGCGCAACATCCATGTTGTACCCGATCATCTTTTCTATTACATCACTACTTACTGATGACGGGCCAAGTGTTGCGATAATTTGTGTTCTTGATCCCTTACTCATTTGATATTTTTATTATACGTTTATATTTTATGTCACGCTCCGGCCTTCCCGGCGCGCCGGTCTTTATCCCAAGGCAGCCAAACGCATAAGTAAGGTCCGCGATAAAACTGTCCATCGTCTCGCCACTCCTGTGACTTACGATGCAATCCATACCGTGCTCACGCGCCAACCTCATTGCCTGTAACGTCTCGGTGAGCGTTCCTATCTGGTTGGGTTTAATGATAACAGCTCCTACACTTTTTGCATTATCAGCCTTTTCTATTCTATCTTTATTAGTGACCGTTAAATCATCCCCGATAACAGTTGTTCTCCGTAAAGATTTTTTTAGTTTTGCGAAGTTCAAAAAGTCCTCTTCTTCAAAAGGATCCTCTATAAAATTAAGGTTATATTTTTTGTGAATATTAGTTAGTACATCAGCTAGATCGTAAGCTGTGAGCTCATCACCAAACACATGATATTTTTCATTATGGAAGAAAGAAGAAGCCGCTATATCAGCCCCGATTGAAACTCTATCACCTAAACCTGCCACATCGACTGCTTCAAGTAATAATTTAAAAGGCTCCTCTACGCTTCCAACTGGAAAGACAAATCCTCCCTCATCGCCAATTTCGGATTCCCTTCCACTTTCAGTCAGTATTTTATGAAGTGTGCTTTGGATTTTCTTTCCCATTTCAAGTGCATTACTCACGTCATCGGTCTCCGGGATTACATGATGCTCTTGGAACGGACTCCCACCACTCGCATGCTTTCCTCCATTTATCAGGTTTATAAATAGCATTGGCGTTTTTTGCGATGGCTTTATTGACGCAAGTGTTCGCAAATAGCTATACAGGGGAATCCCACTTGATAACGCGCCAACACGAGCAGACGCGACAGAGACGCCTATCATGCTATTCCCACCCAACCGCGACTTATTTGGTGTCCCATCAAGAGATACTAGTGTTTCATCGATTTCTTTTTGATAAGTAGAATCTATTCCACCTAACGCTGGGGCGATTTCTTTCTCTACAATATTTATTGCATCCTGCACCCCAATACCATCAGCATCTCGTAATTCATAAGCTTCATGTTTCCCCGTACTCGCTCCGCTTGGAACATCAAAAAATCCTTCGTTATTTTCTGTAAAAACTGTAACGCGAAGTGCTGGATTTCCTCTTGAATCTTTTATTTCCTCCGCTTTTATATTTTTAATTTTACTCATCGTAGGTTAAAAGCATCATCAAATCAGAAACATTTGCTTCCACTGGGCCTGTAAAAATTAGATTGTCTGTTTTCTCAAAAATTGTAAACGAATCAAGGCTTTCCTTATGTTTATTCTCATCAATCATTAATTTTTTGAGATCTTTCTTTATCTCACCATTGATAATTGCTCCAGCCGCCTTGCCATTATCTATTCCATCTGAAGCGAAGGAAACAAACACTTGATTCTTGCGCAATTTACTTATCATCTCAAGCACAAGATAACTATTTCTTCCCCCCTTCCCTTTTCGCCCAGCAGGAACAATAAGTCTCATCTCTCCGCCCGCCACAACTACACTATTTGCCTTTGCTCTCTCCAGAAACGCTTTGCAAATTTGCTCTGGAAAATCATATAAATCATATCCGAGCTCAATAGGTTTGTACCCAAGCTTGCTTGATTTTTCCATCATCACCCTTATCGCATCACGGTTTGAAACAAGCGGAATGTTATAAATTTTTTCAAAATACTTATCTTCTTTTGTTGTTTCTACTAAATTAAAAGATCCGAGTGAATACTTTTCAATAATGTTTTCTGCATCCTTAATAGTTGTATTATCCTTGTATGTGGGGCCGGATGCCACAACCTCGTAATCACCCCCTGGGATGTCAGAAAAGATAAGCCCCACAACCGTTGCTGGATAAAGTATTTTAGCAAGCCCACCCCCCTTTAGTCTGGATATATGTTTTCTTACAGTATTTAACTCGTGGATATCCCCCCCGGATGATAAAAACGCATCATATAATTTCTTCCCTTGGTCAGATTCCTCCTGCGACGGACAAAGAAGAGCGCTTCCCCCTCCACCGATAATGACAACTACCAAGTCGTCCCCAGTTGCCTTATTCCCAATTTCTTCTATGCGCACACCTGCTTCAAAATTTATCTCAGATGGAGTTGGGTGAGTCCCCTTGTATGTCTTTATATTTTTACATATCTTTTTTTCAATCCCTATAACAACTCCGCTCCTTATCACATCTCCCAAAATACTCTCAAGTGTTACTGCCGCCTGGCACGAGACCTTCCCACAACCTAAAACATATACGTTTTTATAATCTTTTAAATTAAATATCTTATCCTTTATTTTTAATTCATCCCCATTTAATTTAACATTCGTTCTTATAACACTATCCGTATCAAGAGACCGATACCCGGCATCAACGATCTCCAGCAAATCCTTGCGATATTTATTCGTTGCAAGCTCATCAAAATTCTGAATCATACGAATCATAATTATATAACAATGTTTATTGGATTTCCGTTAATATAGGAGTCTATATTATCTAGAGTCGTTTTCAAGATTTCCTGCTTTGCCCCCTTAGTGTTAAAAGCAATGTGCGGAGTAACAATTACGTTTGGCATATCTATTAAGGCGTGCGCGGCTACAAGCTCCCTGAACTTTTCAATATCATCCACGTTGTCCGTTAAAAGCGTAAGCTCGTCTTCCAACTCGCGTTCTCCTTCGATTACATCAAGTCCGGCGCCGGCAATGTGCCCGTTTTTTAAAAATTTAATGAGCGCCTTTGTGTCAATTAAGCCTCCGCGGGCGGTGTTTATTAAATAACTGCCCTTCTTGAATTTCGACAGCACTTCCTCATTTATAATATGATGGGTTTGAGCCATATACGGCAGGTGCAGGGAGACGATATCTGCACCCGCGACGACCTCGCGCAGTTCCTTATATTGACAGCCGATTTCTTTTGAGAATTCCTCGTCAGGGTAAGTGTCGTACGCGCAAATATCCATATTAAATCCCCTGGCAATCCTTCCTACATTCTTCCCGATATTTCCTGTCCCAATAATGCCGATGTTTTTCCTAAAAAGGTCAAACCCCTCATAGTCACTTACGCTAGTTGTCCCCTCTTCACGGAGGCGACTATATGCGTGATGCGCCTGCCTTGAGGTCGCAAGGATCAACGCAAATGTAAACTCGGCAACGGTTCTAGCTCCATATGTGGGAACATTCGACACAGCAACTCCGCGCTTTTTTGCGGTCTCACGGTCTATGTGGTCAAATCCAGTAGAGCGTGTGGTAATTAACTTCAAGTTTGGGAAAGATTTAATTATATCTGCCGTTATTGGTGAGTTGATAGAAACGGAGAGGATACCGACGTCCTTTATCTTATTTATATTATTTTTATCCACATGCCCTCTAGTAAAAATAAGCTCGTGTTCCCGTAAAGCTTTCCCTACCTCCTCCTCCTCCTCTTTTTTCTCTAAATAATCAAAAACTATTTTCATTGCTATTGCGCCATTATACAGCGCTGTGTCAAAAAAAGACTATATTTAAAAGTAGGTGTGTGGATATCATAAAATAATTCTACTGGGTTCTATAATAACAACAAAACACACACTTCAAAAACACTTACCTTAAAGCTCGTTCAACTTTACAGTGCTTTTTAAAAAATAGCGGCGAAGCCACCAAGTGTTAACGCCATCATAAGCGCTATCAAAATAATAAAGGCTTTGCGGATATTTTCTCTTCGACGTTTGTTTTTTGCCATATATTTTATTATTTCCGATTATACCATATGTCGGATAGGGATACCACACTCCTCAATGCCACTTTCCCTTGATGTAGCTCGTTCTGTTCTACAGCTTTGCTCCCTTTACAAGTCTTTCTTTTTTGTCTTTTCGCCATCTCTTGATTTGCATCTCTCTTTTGATTGCATCGCTTTTAGTATTAAGCTTTTCGATATAAACAAGGTTTACAGGTCTATGAGATCTTGTGTACTTGCCGCCAGTCCCAGCTTTATGCTTCTTAAACCTCTCTTTTGGGTTGGGGCTTGATCCAGTGTAAAGACTGCTATCTTCACACCTGATGATATAAACAAAATACATAAACTAATCATATTAAATTTTATGAGCTAATCAAAGCGCTTGCACTGTTTATCCTGAGCGACTTGTGGTGAGTAGCATCAAACCAAGTCGAAGAAAGCCTGGTCGAATGTACTTGCACTTGGCAAGCCCCGAGAGAAACGAAGGGCGAGACATAATACATATTGTAAGTGTCGCGTAAAATGAATTGCTGTGCAATTCATCACCCGACCCACGTAAAATTATCCCGTGGCTTATCATGGAGTAAAAATCCCAGTCCCCGCAGCCGCGCCACGAGGTGAACCAATCACTTTTCGTGGCCGCGCCACGTGATAACAAACTCACCTTTGAGGGCGGGTTTGTTATTTTACGTGGTTGCCGGGCAGGGACGCTTCGCTATCTCACTCGTCCTCCATCAAGTTATTCGAAGTCGCCTTCAATTTCCTCAATCCACGCTATCAATTCAAGGCTAGTTCGTATTAAGTATACTTTCGGCACAACAAGCTCCCTTCAAGAGCATAGATTATTCAAAAGAACAGTATCAAAAAATCACTGAATCCTTGACTAGATTGCAAGTTCCTGGAGATAGTGGGAATCGAACCCACCTCAAGCGTACGATACCCATACACTCCTCGTACTAGTACGATTTGACTACCCATCAACGACTCGTGCTCAACCCCCTACACAGAGTGTTCAATAAACGTAAGTGCTTTACCTTTCTTATTAATTCGGCCAGTGCGACCAATACGGTGAACGTAGTCTTCGTATGTAGCTGGTATATCAAAATTAATAACGTGACTTACATCAGGAATATCTAATCCCCTAGCGGCTACATCTGTGGCTACTAAAATGCGAGTTCTATTAGTTTTAAAATCACTTAAAGCTCTTTGTCTTTGAGGCTGACTTTTGTTTCCATGAATTGCTGTTGAAGAAAGTCCTCTTTTAAGAAGGGCGTTAGATATCCTTTGGACACCGTGTTTTGTTTTGCCAAAAACAAGAACCTTATCGAATTCTTTATTCTTTAATAGATCATGAAGTGTATCCATCTTGTTAGAAGTTTTTTTAATCCTAACGATATCTTGATGAATATTCTTTGCTGTCTCCCCCGTCTTCACTGATACACGGACAGGATCTTTAAGAAATTCCTTAATTAATTTTTCAATCTCTACTGAAACGGTGGCTGAAAAGAAAAGTGTGTGCCTAACGTGTGGCATTTTAGACATCATGAAACGCATATCGTTAATAAATCCCATGTCAAGCATTCTATCCGCTTCGTCTAAGACTACTGTGTTGAACTTTGAAAGATTTAATACTTTTCTCTCAATTAGATCTTTAATTCGTCCAGGGGTCCCGATAACAAAGTTATTAAAGCGCCTAAGGTCTGAAATCTGACGACCAATTGGTGAACCTCCTACTGTGCATGTAGAGCGCATACCCGTTTTTCTAATAAATGATTTTAATTCTTCATTAATTTGAAGAGCCAATTCTCTAGTTGGAACTACAATTAAAATTTGTTCCTTATTTCTAACTTGAGCTTTATGAATCAATGGAATAAGGAATGCTGCTGTTTTACCAGTGCCAGTATTTGCAACACCGACAACATCCAATCCCTTTAGAATCTCAGGGATTATTTGATCTTGGATAGGAGTTGGAGTGGTATATCCTTTAGATGCAATATTAACTTTGAGGCTTTCTCCTATAGGGAAGTCTTTAAAATTATGCCTATGAGTATATTTAATAGCCTCAATAGGTTGAGTATTTGTATTAATATATCTCGAAATATCTATCCTTTTGTGAGAATATTTTCGAGATGATTGGGGTCGTTTCCTAAAAGAAGAAGCCCCACCAGTACGGCGATGATTGTTTTGTCTATTCATTTTTTGTCTATAGAGTTTGAATACTCTTATAACTTTGAGTCTATATAAGTATTAAAAGACCCTCATCTCGAGGGTTTAAGGTTAAAGCAAAACAAAAACAATGAGATATTAAGTTATGAGTGTATTGTGACAGACTTGGGAGAATTGTCAATGCAAGGTGATCATCAATTCTTAATTTGTTTTAATTTCTCAAGATCTAAAATTTCATCAATACGAATTTGATCAACAAACTCCGGTGCGTGGGATACAAGAAGTAGTACTCCCTTATATTGATCAATAGCTTTTGCAATAACAGGCAAGTGACGGAAGTTTATGTGATTTGTCGGTTCATCTAGTATTAATAAGTTTGGCTTAGACAATACAAGTCGAGCAAATGCGACAAGACCTTTTTCTCCTTCAGATAGATCTCCTACCTTTGTGCGCATCAATTTATCACTAATAAGGAACCCCGCGGCAATACTGCGTAGTCTTTGTTCGTCTAATATACCCGTTGCTGCTGAGCTTAATGCCTGATGTACAGTTTCATTGAAATCAAGTACAGAGAAATCTTGTCGATAATATCCTACTTTTACCCCTGGTGAGATTTGTGCTCCTTTCTCAGTACCGTTTGCTAAATGCTCAAGCAAAGTTGTCTTTCCTATCCCATTTGGCCCAGTTAGAAGTAAGTGTCTATTCTTTTTCAAAGATATATTAGCTTCACATTTAACTAATTTATGGTCTCTCATTATGGTTAAAGATTTAATATTCAATATCTCCCCCACATGGTGTTGATCAACTTCGATTACAAAATCTCTAATAGCTTTATCTTCACGCCATACATCAACTTTAGACTCTTCTGCTTCAGCAGCACTTTCTCTCATGCGTTTTGCTAAAATCCTCATACGCCCTCCCTTGTTGGCGAAGAAGTTAGCTTTATCTTTTTTCTCTTGAATAAGTCTTACAAGTGCAGCATTTTTTCTGCGTTCCTTTTCTACGCGTGCAGCAATTTCTTTAACAACATCTTCATAGTCACCGGCATACCGTTCTATTTTTTGAGTAAAAATGTCTAGATATAGAACTCCTTCCGTAAAAGCATTTAAGAACTCTGCATCGTGCGAGATGACGATAATAGTTTTTTCATAATTAATTAGGAATTGAGTTAAGTGAGCAATGCCGTCTTTGTCTAAGTTATTTGTTGGTTCATCAAGTAGAAGAAGATCAGGATCTTGAATAAGAGCAAATGCTAATAATAGACGAGCTTGCTGTCCTCCTGAAAAGTCCTTAATCTCTCTTTCTTTAGATGCATGAAGGTTTACCACCTTTAAAATTTTATCTATTCGTGGATCAATGTTATAAACCTTCTCTTTAAAAGCTTTTTGAAAGAATTCCCGTACAGTTAATTCAAGTTCATCACGTTGAATAACTTGACGGGCAATTGCGATAGAAAGATTTTTTTCTAAATGAATATTCCCCTCAATAGGACTTTGCTCACCTGTAATGAGCTGAAACATAGTGCTTTTCCCGGCACCATTTTGCCCCATAAGCGTTATCTTAGAACCCAAACGCGTGGTAAAACTTACTTCTTTCAAAATGGGCTTATTAACATTGTATTCAAATGAAACATTTTGAAACCTCATTATTACTTGTCCTTTTTGTGTCATGGTCTTTATAAGAACGATGTAAATAAACTATCGTTACCGCAATACGATAGTTTATTTACTTTATTTCTGCAATTACTTAGTCTATTCGGTAATTTTTAAGTTAGCTCTAAACGGCTGGCCGTTAATATCCAGTACCCCCTATTTTTCTAAACTATTAAGGATTTTCTTAACAGCTTCAATGCTATCTATATCATAGATGGATATAGCTAAGATATTTTTGCTTACTTTTTTTAAAGACTTAAGTTTTTTCTCCAGATCTACTGAGTCAACCAAGTCACTCTTACTAATTAAAAGATACTCTGGCTTATCGAGTAATTCTTCATTGTATTTTTTAAGTTCGCTTCGGACAGTCTTGTAATCATTAATTAGGTTAATTGACTCAGCAGAGACAAAATGAAACAAGACTTTAGTGCGTTCAATGTGCTGAAGGAATTTAATACCCAGTCCTTTCCCCGAAGACGCCCCCTCAATAAGCCCCGGAATATCAGCAAGTATTAAGTGGTAATAAACTCCCAAATTTGGCTCGAGCGTAGTGAATTGATAATTAGCAACCCTACTTTTGGCATTAGTCAATTCATTTAGAAAACTAGATTTTCCTACATTCGGTAAGCCAATGAAACCAACGTCCGCAATAAGTTTTAATTTGAAACGAAATGTAAATTTTTCTCCAGGTAGCCCCTCTTGAAATTGACGAGGACTTGTATTGCGTGAACTTCGAAAAAGAAAGTTGCCTTTTCCGCCAGAACCTCCTTTAGCAATGAGATTTTTTTGTCCTATTTTTAGAACCTCTTTCTCCTCGTTGGTATCAAGATTATGAACCAAAGTCCCCACTGGCACTTTTAATATCAGATCTCTAGCACCGGCGCCATCGCGGAATTGTGGCTTGCCATCCTGTCCACTAATAGCTTTAATCTCTTTTTTGAAGCGCAGATTGTTTAACAAATCTAAGTTAGAACCACCCTCCAAATAGACACTCCCACCATTGCCACCACTACCACCTGCTGGACCAAGACTCATGGCGTTAGAGTTAAAAGCTACTTTTCCACGACCACCATCACCAGCGGATACTCTAATTGTTACATCATCTATAAACATTTACACTAAGCATAACACTAAACCATTAACAAAAGGTTCTAATCAACCTCTCCAGTCGGTCTCAACTGGCTGTTGCCCTGCGGGGGCGCTTCGTCCCTCGACGTAGCTCGAGATAAACAGGACAAGCTATCTCACTCGTCCCTCAACTAATTTGGGACTCTCACGAACCCCTCGGTTCGTGAGCTCCGCCACGGGAAACTACCGTTTCCCTGCCTGTCCGCCTCTGGAGGAACCCCTTCCCGTTCGATTCCCTACAAATCCCGGGAACCCGCCATCTTTTAGATGGCGGGTAACACTTAGTAATAATATGAGTGAATATTTTCTTATCGAGAGACTTATGGAGATAGTATAATAAAGGTACAGGAGTATTGTGGCAAAATTGTAAAACAATTTCTTGCATCTTCCTCGTTCGGATAAAATGAAGATATTTATATCTTCATTTTTTCTCACTCGTTGATGTAGGAGAATATAAGTGTTTGAATGTAATGAGTTTTATATTTTCCGTATAGCAATACGACTAGTAGCTTTTACTATAGAAATAGTCGTTTCTCGAAAGAAAGTATGAATGAATGTTGCCGGGCAGGGACGCTTCGCTATCTCACTCGTCCCTCAACTAGTTCGGGACTTTCACGAACCCCTCGGTTCGTGCGCTCCGCCACAGGAAAACAGCTGTTTTCCCGACCCCTTTCGCGTTCGATTCCCTGCCACAAAAACAAAGTAGCCGTCAGAAAAACGACTACTCCATTTTTGTTGCCGGGCAGGGAATCGAACCCCGATTTCTAGGATCAAAACCTAGCGTGCTACCGTTACACCACCCGGCAGAATGAGGAATGAAATGATTGCGCAATAGAATATAAGCATTTCCTCCGAATAATAGCCGGGCAAACAAAGCGCCACCCAACACTAACTTATATTATATACATTCGGGGAGTTTCTCATCAACCCTACCTTCCACTCTAGCATAAAGTCTGGTATGTTTTGGTAAAGAAGCGTACGCACCCTAACAATTACCCCAAGGAGGTAGGTATGCCCCCTGGAATTTATCCCCCAGACAGTGTCCGTCGCGAAATTCGCAGAGTGCTCCTAGAGCATGTTGGCTATGGTAAGTACACAGCAAGTGAACTCTATACGGCCATCGCGAACTCTAGTTATGGCTGGTGGTTTAGTGAGCGCGCTCTTAAACTTGAACTCTCCCGTATAAATAACAACGCCATCAAGGTGGCGCCTGTAACCCTAAAGCTTTTTGTCACCAATGAGGGACGCAAAGAACTGGAAGAAATCAGGGCCATAACTACAGTGTAAGCGTTCCACTGACCCAGAGTCCACCGAGAAAAGGAATGACAAATGACTACAACACAGATAACACAAGGAGATCTTCAGGAGGCGCGGGACAACCTCCTCGAACTCCGCTACCTGCTCAGCAACACCACCCTAACGCCGGACTGGATCTTGAGATACCTAGATGAAGCCATTAGGCTCATCCCCGGTGAGGGAAAACCCATTGGGCGCCGTACGCGTAACGCGTAGTACCTCCCCCAACCACAGAGCCCGTTTCGTTTGCGGGCTCTAAACATTTTTATATCTCAACCCTTGTTTTATGCGAATAGCGCCTATGTATTTATAATTATACTGCATTGTTGTTTGATTTCTCCTCGGAGACAGCTACAACTGGATAAAGCTAGGGTCGATTGGCTTTATCATTTCGCGAGGTGCGAACGATAACCCTTTGTTTAGTCGTGGCAATTTTAACTTTCTAATGTAAGCAAACACTCTTTAGGTATTAGAAAAGTCTCGGCTAAACGAAAGTCGGGGTTTTTTGTTCAATAAAATAGCTCGTTAAAAACAAAAAGAAAGAGCTATGTCCGATTTTTCGGAGTGTCATAATATTTATTATTTAACTACCATTAATTGAATATGGAAATGTTTTGGGATTGTTTTTGTTTTTATTGTGTTCTCGAAAATGAAATTATAGTTGTCGTTTATATAGCCCTTTTTCATCTTCTTAAATTCCTCCCATTCTTCATCTGTAATATCGTCTTCAGTAATGTGGCGATTTGGGATAATCATGTGATGAGTGTCTGCGATTCTGTCGTACGGGAAATCGTTATCTATGATTCTCCAGCGCCCGAACGATTTTATTGGTTCTGATTTGCATAAGTTGCATTCACCGCTAATTCCCCCAGATTTTTTGTAATCGTCATATTTTTTTTGTGTTTCTTTCGTGCGTAGACTTCTCATCGAAATATTTTTGGGTTCATCTTTATCATTTTATCATATCATCGGCACCGACTCCAACCTTGCCATCCTCGGAAAAAAGAGAGGGTATCAAAAATATTTTCTTACCCTATCAGCGAAAGCGCGGTGTTGCAGTAAAATATATATCCATCGTATCCAATGATAGTAAAAATAATAGCTATTACGGGAGCCAAGGAAAATTCCCCCACCAATGCATTCTCCTATCTACTACCTAATATATAAATGTACATTTATCCGTGAAAACCACAGGCCAATAACTTACGCCCTTCGCCAAGGGCTTCGGGGGGTCAGGAGACTACTGAAAGGCACAAGTCATCAATACTCGCTTCACTTGTGTTACCAGGCTAGGTAATCGAACGTCGCAATCCGTTATACAGTAGATTGCCCCCACGAACCCATCGGTTCGTGCACTCCGCCATGGAAAACTACTCGCCTCGCTAAAGCTATGGCGGAGCGGGCCGTTTCCCCACCTGCCCGCCCGCAGCTTCATGCAGAGGAAAGATTTCCTTCCCGTTCAAATCCCTAAAAACCCTGGAAACCCGCCATCTTTTAGATGGCAGGTAGCATTAAGTAATAATAAGAATGAATATTTTCTTCTTGAGAGACTTATGGAGAGAGTATCCTGAGTTGCAGGAGTATTGTAGGAAAATATAAGTGTTTGAATGTAATGAGTTTTATATTTTCCGTATAACAATACGACTAGTAACTCCTACTATCGAAATAGCTGTCTCTCGGAAGAAAGTATGAATGAATGTTGCCGGACTAGGATTCGAACCTAGACGACGAGATCCAGAATCTCGCATCCTACCATTAGATGATCCGGCACTTAAGTATATTATCTAAACTGCAACAATTCACTGACTTTTTCAACCTTATCTTTACGATGGGGGGTGTTTTTTGTTATGTTTGGAGGTGAAGCTATGAAACAAAATAAGATATTTATTTATGGGAGGCACGCACTTATGGAAGCGCTTCTTAACGCTCCGTATGCTGTAGATAAGGTTTTTCTTGCCAAGAATAATAAAGACAAAAACTTGCGTGAGGCAATTGATAACGCAAATGTTTCTTTGTCCCCCCTTGGCTCCGGTAAAAACACTCAGGGGGTAAAAAATTCTGATGTGCATCAGGGGGTAATTGGAAGAATTTCTTTAGATAAATTAGTACTGCAGTATGATGACTTTATCCGCAAGTTAGAAATTGGTCCCGACAACGCATTGGTACTTTTAGGTGAGATAGAAGATCCGCACAATGTCGGCGCGATAATCCGTTCGTCCGCAGGATTTGGCGCATCGGGAGTATTGATGCCAAGGCACAACCAATCCCCCGTTACGGGTGCTGTTGTGAAAGTTTCTGCGGGGATGGCATTTCGTGTGCCAATTGTGGAAATACCAAATGTAAACATGACCATCCGTGATTTAAAAGATAAAGGATTCCGCATTTATGGGTTGGACGGAGAAGCAGTGAAAACAATCAATGAGGAATCGTATGATGAACCGTCGGTTTTTATAATAGGAAACGAGGCCAAGGGGATTCGACAAAAAACCAGAGAGCTTTGTGATGAGTTGCTTGCAATACCAACGCACTCACAACTTGAATCGTTAAATGTAGCGGCGTCGCTCGCCGTAACGCTTTTTGATTGGAGCTCCAAGCGCCCAGGGGCGTTAAGATAGAGTGCGACTTATCCGCGTCTAAAAACACCTCGTTGTTTTTTGAAGTTGTTTTGTAATCCACAACATAGAGCTCTCCCTTCGGATTTATCAAAACACCATCAATCACGCCCGTGATTATTAAATTGGTTGGTTTGTGCAAGTACTGAACTCCGACACCTCTGCTACATATAAACAAAAACCAGTACATAAGGTTGAAATCGTCCTTATCTTGTGGTATAAAATCGCTGGAGGTAATTCAGGTAGTAGCTCTGTCTTTTGTTCTCCAAGTTCGCAGTTTGCGACTGTTCTTTATACCCGGAGACACAATTTACAGACAGAGAGGAAAGTCCGGACACCCAGCCAGTACTTCGCACTGGAATGACGAATTTTGAAATTCGAGTTTCGATAAAGCTTATTTGAAATTAGAAACTAAAGCTTCGAAATTCCAATGCGGAGCATTGGCAATGGTAGCGCCCTAAACTTCTGTTTACAGAAGTCGGGTCCGATTTTTGCGTAAGCAAAGATTTAGGAGGTAACACCCGTCGTGCGAAAGTATAGAGGTGCGAACAGTAACGCCTAGTTCCGAAAGGAAGTAGGGAGCCCTATCCCAACGTTGATGGCTTTACCTGGCTATAGGGGTAATAAGGCCAGGATGAAACGGCTAAATCCTTACTTGGGTGCAAGGCCGTACCCTCCGCCTTTGGCGGAGAGGAGTGCCGCACAGAGCCTGCGAGTAATCAAAGGCCCAGATAAATTACTATCGCCAATTTTGTTCACGAGTTTACGAGTGGTAACAAAATTGAGCGTCCCGCGAAGCCTTTGGCGAAGTGGGGCAGATACCCTCCGTCGCTCTAACGAGCTATGGAAGGGTTCTCGATTTTGTATCCTCATTACTTCGGACAAAATCGGAACAGAATCCGGCTTATGAATTGCCTTCTAAAAAAGTTGCTTGACTATTGTCAGGTAATTTTTTTATTTAAACTAGCGTATTCAACATCCGATCCACCTTTTTAGATAGAGACTGCGACTCTTATAAAAGAGTGTTAAGAGCCTTGTTTACTAGAGAGTCCGCCTTTTTGTTTTTGTCGCGGGTGATATGCTTGAAGGTCACGCTTTTGAAATCAATCCTAAGGTTCCAGACTTCCAGAAATAGCGGTTGGAGGTCGGCGTCCTTGATTTTGTATTCACCGTTTAATTGTTTTACCAAAAGCTCGCTGTCAGTGCGGAGCTCTACATTAGTTTCTTTGGCAACCTTTTTAGTCAAAAGTTGTTTTGCTTTTTTTAAAGCAAGAACTACTGCCTTGTATTCGGCAACATTGTTCGTGGCATGCCCGATTTGCTCTCCGTACTCCTTATGTCCGACAACAGCACCAATTGCCGACGGACCAGGGTTACCGCGTGAACCGCCATCTGTATAGATAATAAACTTAAGCATAAGTTTATTATAAGGCAAAAGTCAAAATGGAGAAGTAAAAACTAAGATAAAAGTTAAAACGAAAAAGTAAAAATTATTTTTTACTCTTTGTTGTAATTATACTTGAAGCTAATATCTTGCTAATTTCTTCCAGCTCTCCCAATAGTTCTTCAATAATTTTCTTGTCTCCTTTCTCGGTATCTCGCAAAAGTTTAAGCTAATATTTACTCTCGTTTGCAGATTTAAGTGATATGTGAAGAAAATTTGCGAAATCTTTCCTCGATGATCCAGCCTGAGATTCAACATAATTTGCCCCGACACTCGTCCCACTTCTTAATAACTGGTTGGCCATAATCCTTGCGCTGGAATCTTTAGATAAACTGTCGATAAAGTTTACTAGGTTAAGTACCCAGGTATATATTCGTGCTTGTAGTTCATTTGCCATGATTTTCTAAAATTTATTTTTAGCCAAAATTATGAGCACCGAGCACTCAAAACATTGAGTGCTCGGTGGATTCGTATATCTATTCACTGAGTTCATAGCACTCACTTACTTTTACCTTTTTCATTTTTACTTTTTACTTGTGTTGCCTGCCACGGAAATTCCTCTGATTGCCCCAACACAAAGCCCGCAGCAGATTGGTGCCCACCACCCCCATATTTTTTAGCTATCGCCCCAACATCAACATTACCGTTTTTATTTGACCTTAAAGATACTTTTATAACATCGTCATCCAGGTTATTCCATATTATTCCTATATCATATCCTTTTGTAATTATTGCGTTTCCAAGTTTAGATTGTAGCGCGACAGAGCTCAAGGCAAGCGCAGAATAGTTTTCAAAAATAACCTCTTCTGCCTCTTCTAATAGCTCTTCGATCATTTTATCTTGCTGATCGCGTATACTTTTCCCATAATCTAAAAACAATTTACGCTTACTCTCATTCTCAAATTCTTCCGCTAATTTGTCCCATTTATCAAATTCAAACGGAATTGTGGGTATAAACGAATAAAAATCCTCTGAGCGAGGTAAGTCAAAATTCCATAAATCACCATCT
The DNA here is from genome assembly GCA_964565105.1 of uncultured Candidatus Saccharibacteria bacterium. Lineage (GTDB taxonomy): Bacteria > Patescibacteriota > Minisyncoccia > UBA6257 > Colwellbacteraceae > CAZMCG01. The sequence goes on along the minus strand of CAZMCG010000001.1, from coordinate 1,941 downwards.
TCTATATACTCTAGAAAAAGTGGAACCTTTTTATCTGGGAAAAAATATTTCCACGCTAAAACTGCTCCTGAATTTTCCACCGCATATACGTGGTTCGGCACACTTTTTACCACATCTTCCATAGTTATATGATGATCTATAACAACAAGAGATTTTACTTCTTTGAGAAGTTTATCTATATTCCTTTTATCAAAAACAATATCTATCATATAGACACTCTTACCACCTAAATTTTCAGGTGGGCTGTCCTGGTGGGTTATTCCAATATAATCAGCTTCATCTTCAAATTTTTTATGAGCTACCCACGCCCCCCCAAATCCATCCGAACAATTTGCGTGATATAAGATTATATTTTCTTTTGTCATAGTCTTATAAAATAAAAAAGAAGCTTTTAAATAGCTATTTATTTTTTAACACTTCTATTGCCGGAAGTTTTTCGCCTGCTAAAAAGTTGAGCATCGCCCCGCCACCCGTTGACAGAAATATGTTCCCCCGTTCTTGCCTCGTTGCCCTACCAAGGAGTGCGTAAACTGTTTGAGCTCCGCCTACAACAATGTCGGCCTTTTTGTTTGCGAGAACTGCCCTTGCGACGACTTGCGTCCCCTTCGCAAACTTTTCTTTCTCAAAATATCCCATAGGGCCTCCCCAAATGATTGTTTTTGCGGTTTTTATAATTTTCATATATTCTTTTTGTGTTTCAGGCCCAATATCAAGAAATTTTCCATCTTCTATAACACTATCCGTTGGTATTATAATCTTACCACTTTTGATAAAGCGTTTTGCTTTTAAAATCATTGATTTTTGATATATAGAATCGTTAATATCAACTCCCTCTGCTTTTAGAAATGTGTTACCAACTCTCCCACCAACAAGGACATGGTCAACTATAGGAAGGAGGTATTTTATAACACCTACCTTATCCTCTATTTTCGCTCCGCCAACGATAAGAACAAAAGGGCGTTTCGGTTTTTTTGTCACTCTACTTAGCACTTTCATTTCATTTTTGAGAAGCTCACCGGCTTTTGAAGGAATATATCTTGTGATTGCTGTTATTGACGCTCCATTGCGGTGAGCTGTTGCAAAATCATTATTTATAAATTCATCACCCAAGCTCGCAAGTTTTTTTGCAAGACTCTCACTTGCCCTTGTCTCACCGGGTAAAAAGCGGAGATTTTCCAGTAAAAAAACGGAACCACTGGGGGCGTCTTTTATATTTTCTCTGATTTCCTTAAAATCAAACTTTGGAAAAAAAACCATTTCTTTTCCGCTTTTTCTAGCAAGTGGCCCCGCAAAGGCGCGGAGGCTTAACTTTTCTTCTCTGCCGCTAGGCCTACCCGCATGACTTAAAACAACAAGTTTGTTATTTTTTTTTGAAAGCGATTTTATAAGAGACGCCGCCAAATGAAACCTTAATGTATTTTGGAAATCCTGCTCTTTAATATCTAAATTTATTCTGACAAGGATTGTTTCCATATTCTAGGTGATAATTAATAGATTCCTATGCACTTGCGTTTCAGTATATCATCAAATTCACCCCCTAAACAAAACCCCGCCCCCTATGCCAACAAACCGTTCATTAGCACAGAGGGCGGGGCCCACCAAGTTGTGATCAATTCTTGGCCGATATCATCGTCAGGAATTAAAACACTCACTCTGAATGGAACCCTAGCACAGTTCAATTCAAAAATCAAGTGCTGTTATGGCCTAGGGAACGTAATTACAATAAAAAAAGAAGCGCTCGTTATATATAGTTTGAGTTTGAATTATCTTGCGATAATAAATAAGGAAGCGAATATTTAACAGGTCGGTCCTGTTATGGTTCGTACAATATAGCGAGTCTCTATCTTCCAATATGTTCTCTGGTAATAGGTCCAAAGTATCCCCAAGGTGGGAATATGTTGTTCTCTCTTTGATATTCAGCAAGGGCGTCTCTGGTGAGGG